>DASUHN010000353.1 GCA_036273495.1 Acidimicrobiales bacterium
CCCGGCGCAGCACGTACACCGGGCCTGACTTGCCGCCGAGCACGGCCCACTGGGTGCCGACCAGGGCCACGCCCTGTGAGCCGAGGCCGACGTCGCCCTGGTTGTTCTGAGCCCAGTCGGTGGGCGCGAACGAGTCGAGGAGCTGGCCCGACGGGCTCAGCTCGAGTACCGAGTTGGTGTGGTCGTAGGCGTCGCCGGGGAAGCTCGAGCCGTTCGCGGAGACGACGTAGAGGTGGCCGGCCGGGTCCACCGTGGGACCGGCCGGATTCCAGATGCCGCCCTGCCGGCGGGTGGACGGGTCGTACACGACCGGGGGGCCGGTGCCGTCCAGCCGGACGCCGACCACCCGGCCCTTGTAGTTCGAGCAGTCGCCCGCCTGGGCGCCGAACGGGACCCAGACCCGGCCGCCGGTGATGGCCAGCGCGCCGCGCTGCTGCATCGCGGCCGGCGTCGGGCCGGGCAGGTCGACGCTCTGCCGCCAGCTGACCTGGCCGGTCTGCAGGTCGAGCGCGATCAGGTCGTGCCCGACCGTCCCGTTGTGCTCGGCGACGACGTACACGTCTCCGGTCTGCGCGCTGTAGATGGGGGTGCCGGTGATGCCCAGCGGGTCGATGTCGCCGCAGGCGCGCTGGTAGGCGGGTGACGGGCTGCCCACCTTGACGTGCCAGAGCTGCTTGCCCTGGGCGTCGAAGGCGTAGACGGAGTCGTTC
The DNA here is from genome assembly GCA_036273495.1 of Acidimicrobiales bacterium. NCBI lineage: Bacteria > Bacillati > Actinomycetota > Acidimicrobiia > Acidimicrobiales > Acidimicrobiales bacterium. Next base: position 711 of record DASUHN010000353.1, read on the forward strand.
TCGGTGGCCACCACGATCACGCCGTCGACGGCGATCGGGGAGGCGTACACGGCGCCGTCCAGCTTGATCGACTCGATCACCTTCGGCATGGCGATCACGTCCGGCATGGACGCCGACCGGCCGCTGTGGGCGGGGTCGCCGTGGTACATCGGCCAGTCGGGTACCGCGCCTGCGGTGCCGCTCGCGGACGCCGTCGAGGCGGGCGTGGACGAGGAGGCCGGTGCCGCGGCGGGCGGGGTGGAGGAGGGCGCCGGGCTAGCCGTCCCCGAGCAGCCGGCCGCGGCCAGGGCGAGCAGGGCGAGCAGCGTCCCGGCACGCAGGCTGCCAGTAACACCGCGAGCTCGATGCTCCACAGTGCATCTATACCACCGGAGGCTGAAATTCCGCTGTGGGCGCTCCCGGTCACCCGAGCCCGACGCCCAGCGCGGTGAGGAGCACCAGGACGAGGGTGGTGACGGCCAGGACGCCGTGCAGGATGACGACCGGGAGCGGGAAGTTCCGTTCCGGGGGGACGATCGCCTGCCTGGTCAGCGACGGGCCGGGGGCGGCGACCTGGCGGTACACGCCGATCCAGCGGGCCGCCATGACCAGGCCGAGGACGGCGACGGCGCCCAGGACGCACACCGTGGCCCAGGCCAGCCGCCGCTGGTCGAGCAGGAGGTAGCTGATCCACAGCATCAGGCCGCTCAGGCCCAGGAAGGCGTGCAGGGATATCACCGGCACGGGCAGGCGGGTGGCGGTCGCGCTCTGGAACTCGGGGTCGTATTCGATGATCCAGATCACCAGGAGCACGAGGCCGCCCATGACGGTGGCTATCCAGGTGAACAAGGCGGCAACGCCCATCTGAATCCCCCTGCGCCCGGGATGAGTGACTCTCACATTTCCCGCTCATAGGGTGGAAACGGACCGGACGTCCTTCCGGCTCAGTCTGGGACCGCCTAGTAATGGCTGAGGAAGGAGGCGACCTCGGGGCCGGCCACCGAGGCGCCGTAACCGGAGTCGAGGACCAGGGCGGCCACCGCGATGTCCTGGGTGGGGTCGAAGGCGACGAGCCAGCTGTTGGGCTGCTCCTGGCCCTGGATGTCGGCAGTCCCGGTCTTGGCGTAGACGTTCGGGCCGAGGCCGATCCCGGCCGCTGTCCCGCTGGTGACCACGGCCCGCATCATCGTCTTCAGCTGCTCGTCGGTGCTGGCCGACAGCGGGGTGGCGGTGACCTGCTTGGTCCCGGGGATCAGGATCGGCTGGTGGAACTCCCCGGCCGATACGGTGGCGGCCACTGAGGCCATCGCGAGCGGGGAGGCGATCAGCGCGCCCTGGCCGAACGCCTCCTGGGCGAGCTCGGGGCCGGTGACGTCGGCCGGGGCGTGGAAGTAGCTGGCGGACACGCCGGGGATGCCGATGTTCCAGTCCTGGTTGAGGCCGAAGTACTTCTTGGCCGCGCCGGCCAGGCCGCCGCCGGTCAGGTGCGACCACTGCTGGGTGAACG
>DASUHN010000354.1 GCA_036273495.1 Acidimicrobiales bacterium
CGGCTCGAGCGTGATCGTGCCGCCCGGCCCCTGCAGGCTCACTTTGCTCGCGATGTCGGGACGGCTCCAGGTGCCCTGGACGGCGCGCCCGTCGCGCATCACCCACGCCTGCCCGGAGCCGACGAGGACGACCAGCGGGTCCTGGTTGCCGGCGGAGTCGTAGACGCCGGTCGGGCCGATGGCGGTCGACAGGATCACGACGTTGTGCGCCGACATCTGGGAGCCGCTCGCGTTCATGTCGGGCGAGCCGTTCTGGGTCCGGAAGTAGAGGTTGGACTTCGGGCTCCACGACCAGGTGGCGGTGGAGATCGTGGAGAGGCTCATGGTGGCCGACCCGGCTTGTGTCGACGGGCCGCCCTGGGGGCTGGCCGAGTACTGGAACAGCTGCGGGGGCGGGGCCCATACCGCGCCGGCGCGACGGCCGACGTTGTACAGGTCCGTGGTCGCCGCGAACAGGTTGTGGGGGGTGCTGCGCCAGTGGACCAGCTGGAAGCCGGCGCTGCCGGCGTCGTGGGAGAGCAGGACCGCGTTGGACGACGCCTTGACCGGAGCGATCTCGCCGTTAGCGGCGCCCGAGTAGGCGAAGATCCCGCCGTTGAGCTCGCGCAGGATGGCGGCGTCGACGGGCCGGGCCGAGCGGATCGGGCCGACCAGGGCGGCGTCCTGGGACTGGTAGGTGACGGTCAGGCGGGTGAGCCCGCCTTCGACGAGGGCCTCGGCAACGATGTCGGCGTGGTCCAGGCCCTCCTGGGGGAAGGCGCCGGCCACGTTGTCGACCTTGACCGTGAGGGCGGGGCGCCCGGCCATGGCCGGGTTGGTGATCCGTTGGCCGGTCAGCGGATAGACGGGCGTCGGCGCGGCTGCGGTGGTGGTCGTGGCCCCGGTGGCATGGGTCGCTTTGGGGACGGCGCTGCCTCCGCCGCACGCCGCGGCCAGCAGGCCGATGGCAGCCAGGCCGGGGACGACGGGAGCTGCCCGGGCGGCCCGGCGGCGCCGGGGGGTGGAGGAGACGGCGGACGAGTGCCGGCCGGTGGGGGGCGTTGACGTACTGATGGCTGGACCTCCCTGGTGCCCCCGCTTCCGGGGTCAATCGTGCCAGTTGGCACGGTGTGGTGCGCGGACACCGGCGTGGTTCCGGGTCCTCCCAACGCTTCGGCGTTCGGGCGAAATCCTAGGCGGTGGGTGCTTTGTCCGGTTGCACCAGGTGGCGGGGCCAGAGCCGCTTGGCCGCCACCACGTTGACCTCTGCCGAGTAGAGGCTCAGCTGGGCCCCCAGATATATCCACGAGATCAGCCCGAGGACCAGGCCGAACAGCCCGTAGACGGCGCTGGCGTGCTGCAACTGGTGGCCGACGAGGTAGCCGCCCGCCACCTGCAGGACCTCCCAGCCGAGTCCCCCGACGAGGGCGCCCGGCCACAGCTGGCGGGTCGGCACGCCGGCGGGCGTGAGCACGCGGAACCCCAGGAGGTACAGGCCCACGTTGGCGGCGGTGGCCAGGACCGGACCGGCGACCGCCGCCGCCGCCGGGACGCCGCTGTCGAAGCTGGCCAGGCCGCTCAGCCCGGTGGTCACGACCGCCGACATCGCCAGCACGCCGAGGAAGGCCCCGCCGCGCCCGAGGCGGGCCAGGAGTCCCGGGCGCATCTCGTCCGGTACGTCCCAGACCTGGGCCATGGCGTACTGGCCGGCCTGGGTGACCCCCAGCGACCCCCAGAGCAGGCCGGCCACCCCGACGGCCAGGCCCAGCGGGTGCCCGGTCAGGGGATGGTTGACGTTGGCATGCAGCTGGTCCCCGATCACGGGGAACCGCCCGAGGATCGAGGTCTCCACGCTGGCCTGCAGGGCCGGGTGGCCGGCCAGCACGTAGCCGAGGACGGTGATCGCGACGAGCAGCAGGGGGAACAGCGAGAGGAACCCGTAGTAGGCGATGAGAGCCGCCAGAGAGCCGCCCCGGTCCCGGCCGAACTTGTTCACCACCGCGAGCGGGAAGGCCGCCCAGGCGTGGCGCTGCTGCCACCCGTCGACCGCCGCCAGCAGCCGCCTGATCCGTCCCAACGCCCCTCCCCCCGGGCCCTTCCGCTCCGCGCTGCTGATCGCCGCCGAGAGTGGACAATCGGGAATCAGGGTATGAGCCGGCGCGATCGGACCACCGGATGGTGGGGCGCGCATCGGGGGACAAGCCCACGCACAGCCGCTTGAAGGTCATCGAGTGAGCGAGCCGGTGGCTCGTGAGCTTCTGGTCCTGGACCCGGGACCGTCAGCAGCTGCCGCCGCCCGCCGGTTCGTCTCCGGGTGCCTCACCGGAGCTCCGGATGACACGGTGGCCAACGCCGAGCTGGTGGTCTCCGAGCTGGTGACCAACTCGATCCTGCATGCCGGCACGGCGCTGCGGATCGGCGTCAAGCAGGCCCCCGGGGTCGTCCGCGTCGAGGTCGGGGACCAGGACCGCCAGAGGCCCGAGCCCAAGCGGTACTCGGCCCATGCCGGTACCGGCCGGGGCCTCCAGCTGGTCGAGGCGCTGGCGGTGGCCTGGGGCGTCGACTCGGGACCCGACGGCAAGACGGTGTGGGCGGACGTGGCCCTCGATACCGTCCAGGTGACCGTGCCCCCGCTCCTGTCCGCACCGGGTGGGCCGGCGAGGACGGAGCCGCCCCCGGCGCGGGCCGGGGCCTCTGGTCCGGCGGCAGCCCGGCCAGTGTCGGCGTCGGACCTGATGGAGGTCCACCTGCTGGCGTTCCCCGTCGACGTCTACCTGCGGGCCGAGGAGCACGCCGACGAGCTGCAGAGGGAGTTCTCCCTGATCCTGGAGCGGGAGCCGGCTGAGGGTGAGGGTCCGCCCGGGCGGCTGCTGGGACTGGTGGAGGAGTTCGGGCAGCAATTCGGGGCATTCGCCGATGAGGCGCGGACGGCGGTCCGGGACGCGTCCGAGGAGGGCCGCACCCGCATCGACGACCTCGTCTACCGGGTGCCGGCGGAGGTCGGTCCCGCCGCCGTCCACCTCGACGACCTGCTGGCCGAGGCCGACTCCTACTGCGCCGCCGGTGACCTGCTCACGCTGGCCAGCCCGGCGGAGGCCCGCACGTTCAGGGAGTGGTTCCTCGGCCAGTTCGCCGCGCAGGCGCGGGGGCTGCCGGCCGTCTCATGGCCGGAGTGGTCCGCAAGTCAGCAGGCGTAGTCCTGGTCCCAGGGACTGGGGGTGCCGTACTGCACCAGCCAGGTCGGGCCGCTCGTGAACGACGCCGGGCACAGTGACTGGGCGCCGGAGATGTCCCCCGCCCCCGCCCGCCACGCCGGCACGTCGGGGGTGTAGCCGCTCCCCGCGATCTCGTCCCACTGGGTGATCGTCGAGTAGATCCCGGGCTCGACCCCGAGTGCGGTCAACGCCGCGATGGCCCCGGCGATCACCTGGTCGTTCACCCCGGTGGCGCTGCTCCACAGCGGGTTGCCGCTGCCGGCGGGCCCCTCGACGTCGAGCCACCACATCGGCGCGCTCACCGACACGCTCTGGGCGTAGGAGTAGGCGTGGGTGGCGGCGTTGTAACCGAAGTTGTACCCCTGGCACAGCTGATCGGACGGTGCGCACATCCCGTCGGGGCCGTTCATGCCCTGCGCCGCCGTGGAGCTGGTCGGGGAGTTGATGTTCATGTACACGGTGACACCGCCCCCCTGCCGGGCCCACGACGCCTCGGCCGCCAGGCACGGGTTGTCGTTGAAGGCCAGGCCGCCGCCCACCCCCACCACCGAGATGGCCGCCGGAGAGGACGGCTCCGACGCCACTTGGGCGGGATTGCTCTTGCTGCACTGCGGCCACGAGATGTCGTAGCCGGTGGACTGCGGCGTGTACGGGTCGAGGCTCTGCGTGGTGACGATGCCGACGACCGGCGCCGCCGGCGGCTTCCCGGCGAGTGACCCGTGGTACACGGCGTTGCCGAAGCTGAACACCCCGCCGTCGGCCGCGACCAGCCAGTAGCCCCCTGCGCCCGACGCGCCGGCGGCGCCGACCTCGGGCGCGGCCATCCCGACGATGGGCTGGTTCAGGTGGGTGGCGCCGAGCGAGCCGTGGAAGGTGGCGTCTCCGAAGTTGAAGATGCCCCCGTCGGTGGCGACGAGCCAGTAGCCCGCCCCGTCGGGGGTGAGCGCCATCCCGACGATCGGCTGGTTGAGGTGGATGGCGCCCGTCGAGCCGTGGAAGGTGGCGTCACCGAACGTGAACATTCCTCCGTCGGACGCGACCAGGTAGTAGCCCTGGCCGTCCGGGGTCGGGGCCATGCCCACGATCGGCTTGTTGAGCCGGAGGTTGCCGGTCGATCCGAAGAAGCCGGCGTCCCCGAAGGTGAAGATGCCGCCGTCGGTCGCCACCAACCAGTAGCCGTTGCCGTCGGGCGTCGGGGCCATGCCCACGATCGGCTTGTTGAGCCGCATGGCCCCGGTCGAGCCCCAGAAGTGGGCGGTGCCGAACGAGAAGATGCCGCCGTCGGCCGCGACCAGCCAGTAGCCGGCGCGGTCGGGAACACCCGCCATGCCCACGATCGGCTGGTTGAGCCGCTGGCTCGCGGCGGATCCGGCGAACGGTGCCGCCCCGAACGAGTACACCCCGCCCGCCTGGTCGAACAGCCAGTACGTCGACGGCGGATTGGGCGCGCCGGACGTCTGGGCGCGCGCAGGCGTCCTCGGGACGACGGCGGCCACGAGCGAGAACGCGGCGGCCAGGACGATGAAGAGGGCGGCGGCCCGTGCCGGCGCCTTCGGGCGGGACCCCATCAGACGGCGGAGGTTACCGGCCGCTACGGTGCACGCGGTGGCTGCCCTCTCCGTTCCCGTCGGCGTGACGTTCGCGCCGCTGCAGGCGCTCGGCCCGGCCGTGGGGCTCGAGGTGGCGCGCCGCGCCGCGTCGCTGGGCTACCGCTCGTTCTGGACGGCCGAGGTGACCGGACCGGAGGCGTTCTCCCTGCTCGGCGCCGTTTCGCAGGTCGCGCCCGACCTGTCGCTCGGCACCGGAGTGGTGGCCCTGCAGCTGCGCACCCCGCCGCTTTTGGCAATGGCTGCCGCGACCCTGCAGGCCCTGGTCCCCGACCAGGAGATATGGGTCGGGGTCGGGATCTCGTCCCCCGTGGTGGCGGGGCGCTGGCACGGCGCCGGCTACGGCAGCCGCCCGCTGGCGCAGGTGCGCGAGTTCGTGACTCTCACGCGCGCCTGCCTCTCGGGGGAGCAGGTCGATTTCGAGGGGGAGTTCTACAACGTGTCGCGGTTCCGCCTGGGGGTGCGCCTCAAGGAGAGGCGGCCGAAGATCGTGCTCGGCGCCCTCAACGAGGGCATGCTGCGGCTGGCGGGGGAGGTGGCCGACGGGGTGATGCTCAACTACCTGCCCGCGTCGCACGTTCCGTGGTCGGTGGAGCAGGTGCGCAAGGGGGGCAACGCCGCCATCCTCGCCTACGTGCACGTGGGCGTGACCGAGCGGGAGGCCGGCGTGGAGCTGGCGCGCCGCGACCTGTTCTCGTACGCGACCGTCGACTCCTACGCCCGCAACTTCGAGCGGGCCGGGTACGGGGACGCGGTGCGCGCCGTGCGGGAGCGCCACGCCGCCCGGGACCGGGAGGGGGCGGTGGCGGCGGTGTCCGACGAGATGGTCGACGGGATCGACGTCATCGGGGACGCCGACCACGTGGCGGCCACGGTCCGCGCTTACGTCGACAACGGCGTCGAGGTGCCGATCGTGTTCCCGCTGCCGTGGGGTGAGGACCGGATGGCCACGGTCGACGCCACCCTGCGGGCGGCGGTGGCTCAGCTGTAGCTGTCGGCGTCCTGCAGGGCCCGGCGCACCGATCCCGCCACCCCGTCCCCGTCCAGCCCCAGCTCGGCCAGGATCCCCTCCGGTGCGCCGTGGGGGATGAACTCCAGCGGCGTGCCCAGGTTGAGCACCGGCGGGCAGCGCCGGCCCGGGTTGAGGGCGGCCAGGGCGTCGGCCAGGTGGCTGCCGGCCCCGCCCACGCGCATGCCGTCCTCGATGGTCACGATCAGGGGGTGGCCGGAGGCGTCCTCCAGCATGGCGCGATCGGGGGGGTTCACGACGCGCACGTCCCACACCGTGGCCTCGACCCCGTCGGCCTGGAGCTTGGCGGCGGCCTCCTCGGCCGCCTCCAGCATCTTGCCCACGGCCAGCATGCAGACGTCCTGGCCCCGGCGGACCAGCCGGGCCGACAGGCCGCTGCCCACGTCACCCGGGGCGGCCTGACGGGCGGCGGTGCGGGGCCAGCGGATGGCGCAGGGACCGTCCTGGCGGAGGGCCTCGGCCAGCATCACCCCGACCTCCTGCGCCGACGACGGGGCGAACACCGTCATCCCCGGGATCTTCAGGGTCAGCGCCAGGTCGAGCACGCCGTGGTGGCTGGGCCCGTCGGGGCCGGTGATGCCGGCCCGGTCCAGGGCAAACACGACCGGCAGCCGGTGCAGCCCCACGTCGAACATGGCCTGGTCGAACGCCCGGGTGAAGAAGGTGGAGTACACCGCCACGACGGGACGGAGCCCGGCCATGGCCATGCCGGCGGCGGCGGTCACGGCGTGCTGCTCCGCGATGCCGACGTCGACGAAGCGATCGGGGAAGCGCGACTCGAACGGCAGCAGGCCGGTGGGCCCGGGCATGGCGGCGGTGATGGCGACGATCCGGGCGTCGCGCTCGGCGGCGTCGAGCATGGCGGCGGTGAAGGCGTCGGTGTAGCTCAGGGCCACCGCCGTGGTCGGGACCGAGCCCCCCGCCGGCGCCGGAGCGACCTTGAAGTCGTGGAGGCGCTGGACGACGTCCTCCTCGGCGGGCGGGTAGCCCCGGCCCTTGTGGGTGAGGACGTGCACGACGATGGGTCCGTCGTAGTCGGCGGCGCCGGCCATCGCCCGCTCGAGCCCGGCGATGTCGTGGCCGTCGATGGGCCCGATGTACCGCACGCCGAGGGCGTCGAAGAACACGTTGGGACCGAACAGCTCGCGCACCGCCACCCGCAGTCCCGACCATCCCGACTGCGCCAGCCGCCGCACGGCGGGCAGGTCCTGCACGGCCCGGCCCACGCGCTCGCGGGCGTGGATGTACGGCTTCGACAGACGCACGCGGGTCAGGCTCTCGGACAGGCGCGAGATGGTCGGGGCGTAGGACCGGCCGTTGTCGTTGAGGATGATCACGACCCGGCGCTCGGAGTGGCCGATGTTGTTGAGCGCCTCGTAGGCCATCCCGCCCGTGAGGGCCCCGTCCCCGACCACGGCGACGACGCGTCTGGTGTCCGGGTCGCGCCCGGCCAGGTCGAGGGCGCTGGCGATCCCGTGGGCGTAGCTCAGGACCGTGGAGGCGTGGCTGTTCTCGATCCAGTCGTGCGCCGACTCCCGCCGGGACGGGTAGCCGGACAGCCCGCCGGCCTGGCGCAGGGTGGAGAAGTCGTCCCGGCGCCCGGTGACCAGCTTGTGCACGTAGGCCTGGTGGCCGGTGTCCCACAGGATCACGTCCTGGGGGCTGTCGAAGACCCGGTGGACGGCCAGGGTCAGCTCGACCGCGCCCAGATTGGAGCCGAGATGGCCGCCCGTCACCGACACGGTCTGGACGATGAAGTCACGGATCTCCTCCGCCAGCTGGTCCAGGTCCTCGTAGGAGAGCTGGCGCAGGTCGGCGGGGGACTCGATTCGATCGAGGATCATCGGCTCCCAATCATGACGCTGGGACCCAAGCTACCCGGGGCGGGGGCCGGTTAACGTCGGTCCTGTGGAGGGGCACGGGGGCGAGCTGGCGCTGGCGCCACTGGTGGCGGCCGGGGTCAAGGAGATCTTCACCCTGTCAGGCGGTCACATCTTTCCCATTTATGACGCCTGCGTGAAACAAGAGGTGAACATCCTCGACGTGCGGCACGAGCAGACGGCCGCCTTCGGCGCCGAGGCCATGGCCAAGCTCACCCGCCGGCCCGGGGTGGCCGTGCTCACGGCGGGGCCGGGCGTGACCAACGCGGTGAGCGCCGTCACCACGGCGTGGTTCAACGGCTCCCCGCTGGTCGTTCTCGGGGGCCGGGCCCCCCAGGCCCGGTGGGGGTCGGGGTCGCTCCAGGAGCTCGACCACGTCCCGATCCTCGGCTCGATCACCAAGCTGGCCGCCACGGCGTCGAGCACCGACGAGATCGCCAAGCTGGTCGGCCAGGCAGCGGCGGCGGCCACCACTCCCCACCGGGGGCCGGTGTTCGTCGACTTCCCGATGGACGTGCTGTTCAGTAGTAATGGAAGGGGCCACGTCGATCTGGCGGATACGGGCGCCGCAGGCGCCCAAGCGGGCACAGCCCCCGACCCCGACGCCGTCTCCCGGGCCGCCGCCCTCCTGGCCGGCGCCTCCCGGCCGGCGCTGGTGGCGGGCAGCGACGTGTACTGGGCCGGGGCGTGGGAGGAGCTGCGCACGCTGGCCGAGACCCTCCGCATCCCGGTGTGGCTGAACGGGCTGGGCCGGGGGTGCCTGCCGGCGGACCACGAGCTGGCCTTTGCCCGGACCCGGTCAGCGGTGAAGACGGCCGACGTGGTGATGGTCGTGGGCACGCCCCTCGACTTCCGGCTCTCGTTCGGGCGCTTCGGGGATGCCCGGGTGATCCACGTCGCCGACGCCGCCGACCAGCTGGCGGCCCACGCCGAGCTGGCGGTCGGGGTGGCCGGGGACCTCCGCTCGGCCCTGAGCGGCATGGCGGAGTGGTCCGGGGCCCGCGCCGACCACGAGTCGTGGATCGGCGGGCTGCGCCAGCAGGAGGCGGCGGCACGCCAGGCCGAGCGGGCCGACCTGGAATCCGCCGCCCGCCCGATCCACCCGGCCCGGGTGTACGGGGAGCTGCGCCGGGTCCTCGATCGCGACGCGGTGGTGGTGTGCGACGGCGGGGACTTCGTCTCCTACGCCGGCAAGCTGGTCGACGCCTACCAGCCCGGCTGCTGGCTGGACACCGGCCCCTACGGCTGCCTCGGCACCGGGATGGGCTACTCGATCGCCGCCCGGGTGGCCCGCCCCGACCGCCAGGTGGTGACCCTGTTCGGGGACGGCGCCCTCGGGTTCTGCGGCATGGACGCCGACAGCCTCGTGCGCCACGGGCTGCCGGTGGTGATGGTCGTCGGCAACAACGGCATCTGGGGGCTCGAGAAGCACCCGATGCGCGCCCTGTACGGCTACGACGTGGCCGCCGACCTGCAGCCGGAGTGCCGCTACGACCAGGTGGTGGCGGCGCTGGGCGGGGCGGGGGAGACCGTGCACGACCCCGAGGAGATCGGGCCCGCCCTGCGCCGGGCCCTGGACTCGGGCGTGCCGTACCTGGTCAACGTGATCACCGATCCCGAAAACGCCTACCCCCGTTCGTCGAATCTGGCATGAGCGGGACAACAGAGGTGGAGCCCGAGGAGATGGACCGAAAGAGATGAACCGAAAGAGATGAACATGGACAAGCCCAACGTGCTCGATCCCGAGGTCTACGCCGCCGGCCCGTTCGACATGTACCGGTTGCTGCGCGACGAGGCGCCGTGCTACTGGGACCCGACCAACGGCATCTGGGCCCTGTCGCGCTACCGCGACGTGATGGACGCCGAGCGGAGCACCAAGCGGTACAGCTCGGCCCACGGCTCCCGGCCGCTCATCGACATGAGCGAGTCGATGATCAACCGCGACGACCCCCGCCATCTGCACCAGCGCAAGCTGGTGTCGGCGCGCTTCACGCCGGCGGCGGTGCGCCGCCACGAGGACCATGTGCGCGCCGTGGTGAACGAGCTGATCGACGCCATCGCCCCCAAGGGGGAGGCCGAGGTCGTCGAGGCGCTGGCCGCCCCCCTTCCCGCCATGGTGATCTGCGAGCTGCTCGGGTTCGACCGGGACCACTGGCCGATGTGCAAGCACGTCTCCGAGGTGACGATGGCCGCCGCCGGCTACCGCGACGACGACGCCCGCCGGCCCGACGGGTCGGTGGACGCGGTCATGGACTTTGCCGTGGCCTTCTCCCAGCTGATGGAGGCACGACGGGCGGCGCCGGGGGACGACCTGTGCTCGGCGTGGGTCACCGCCGAGCTGGAGGGGGCACCGATGCCGGACTCCGAGATCGTCCAGGACGGGCTGTTGCTGCTCGACGGCGGGGCGGAGACCACCCGGTCGACCATCGGTCAGATCGTCCTGGCCCTGTGCGAGCACGAGGACCAGCGCCGGCGGCTGATCGACGACCCCGGCCTGTTGCAGAGCAGCGCCATCGAGGAGTTCATCCGCTGGGCCTCCCCGATCCTCAACATGCGCCGCACCGTGACCGAGGACCACGAGCTGCACGGCCAGAGCGTGCACGCCGGGGACCAGGTCCTCTTGATGTACGGGGCCGCCAACCGCGACGAGCGCTACTTCCGTGATCCCGACACCTTCGACGTGGGCCGCACCGACAACCGGCACCTGGCCTTCGGCTTCGCCACCCATTTCTGCCTGGGCGCCAACCTGGCCCGCCTCGAGATCCGGGTGCTGTTCGAGGAGCTGCTGCGCCGTCTGCCCGACTTCCGGATGGTCCCCGGGACCGAGCCCGAGTTCGTGCCCGGCTACTTCACCCGGACCCTGCGCGACCTCCACATCGAGTTCACGCCGGAGCGGTAGGGCCTACTCCTTCACCCGCTTGAGGAAGCGCTCGGCCTCCACCACGACCCGGGTGACCCGCCCGGCGCCGACCAGGCCGTTGGCGTCGCTGGCCGACACGGTGAAGCCCAGCCGCCGCCCCTCGACCTTCTCCAGGGTGGCCTCGGCCGTCACCTTGCGACCGACGGCGGTGGGGGCGAGGTGGTTGAACTGCACGCTGCTGCCGACCGTGGTGTGCCCGGCGTCGAGGTTGCCCGCCAGCGCCGCGCACGCCGCCTCCTCGCAGAGCGCGACCAGCCGCGGGGTGGCCAGGACCGGCACGTCTCCGGAGCGCATGGCCACCGCCGTGTCGGCCTCCCCGACCACGAGCGCGGCCCGTCCGGTCAGGCCGGGGCGAAGGGACACGGCTGTACAGTAAGGCTCCCCATCCCCACCGGGCCAGCCTGCGGAGGACCCCCGTTGCTGATCGAATCCGAAACGCTCGGCCGCGTCCTGGAGCGGTCGCTGCGGACGGGCGGCGAGTTTGCCGAGGTGTTCGTCGAGGACCGCCGCACCTCTGCCGCCGCGCTGGACGACGGGAGGGTCGAGGAGCTGATGTCCGGCCTCGACCGGGGCGCGGGCGTCAGGGTGGTGGTGGGGGAGACGACCGGCTTTGCCCACACGGCCGACCTCAGCGAGGCCGGGCTGATCAAGGCGGCCGAGGCGGCAGCGGCAGCGGCGCGCGGCGGTCGGGGCGGCACGCGGAAGGTGGCCCTGGGGCCGGCCGGCGGCGGGGGCAAGCGGGCCGTGATCCTCCCCGAGGACGTGCCCAAGGCCCGCAAGGTCGAGCTGCTGCAGGCCGCCGACGCGGCGGCGCGTGGCGCCGGGGGCGCCATCAAGCAGGTGTCGGCGGCCTACGGGGACGCCCGCCGGCGGATCCTCGTGGCCAACAGCGACGGGCTGGTGGCCGAGGACGACCAGGTGCGGACCCGCTTCTCCGTGTCGTGCGTGGCCACCGGGGACACCGGGATGCAGACCGGCTACGAGTCGAAGGCGGCCACGGTCGGCTTCGAGATGTTCGACCGCATCTCGGTCGAGCAGGTGGCGCTCGAGGCGGCCCGCCGGGCGCTGGTCAAGCTGTCGGCCCGGCCGGCGCCGAGCGGGGTGCTGCCGGTGGTGCTGAAGGGCGGCAGCGGCGGGATCCTGTTCCACGAGGCGTGCGGCCACGGCCTCGAGGCCGACCACATCCTGAAGGACAGCTCGGTGTACCGGGGCCGGGTGGGCCAGCAGGTGGCCAGCGAGCTGGTGACCTTGGTCGACGACGGCACCGTGGCCGACGAGTGGGGCACGTTCGTGGTCGACGACGAGGGCCACGGGGCGGCGCGCAACGTGCTCATCGAGAACGGCGTGCTCACCGACTACATGTGGGACTGGCTGCGCGCCCGCAAGGAGGGCCGGGCCTCGTCGGGCAACGGCCGGCGCCAGAGCTACCAGCACCTGCCGATGGTGCGGATGACCAACACCTACCTGCTGGCGGGCAACGATGACGCCGACGAGATCGTCCGGCAGACGCCGACCGGGATCTACGTGGCCCAGCTCGGGGGCGGGCAGGTCAACACCGCCACGGGTGACTTCGTGTTCGGCATGACGGAGGCCTACCTGATCGAGGACGGCCGGATCACCGACCCGATCCGGGAGGCCAACCTCATCGGGAACGGCCCCGACGTCCTGTCGCGGATCGACGCCCTGGCGGCCGACTTCGACATGAGCCCGGGCACGTGCGGCAAGGACGGCCAGAGCGTCCCCGTGGGCTGCGGGCAGCCGACCCTGCGCGTCACCGGTGTGACCATCGGCG
>DASUHN010000355.1 GCA_036273495.1 Acidimicrobiales bacterium
CCCGCCCCGCGACGAGCCGCACGCCGAGCTGTCCCGCGCCCATCGCATCCTCGAGCGGATCCGGGCCATCCCGGAGGGCTTCGTGCGGACCTACGGGGACATCGACCGCCGCGCCCCGCGCATGGTGGGCCGTGTCCTGGCCACGACGGAAGAGGAGGTGCCCTGGCACCGGGTGGTGCGCGCCGACGGAAGCGTGGCCAAGGGCCGGGTGCAGCTCGATCGGCTCCGCCGGGAGGGTGTACCCCTCCGGGGCGATCGGGTCGACCTGGCCCAGGCCCGGATACCGGGCTGACCAGGGCAGGTCCGGGATGAAGCCGGTCGGTCCGCAGCTCGCCGAGGGACGTGACTCGGTCATCTACGAGCACGGCCCGGGACGGGTCCTCCGCATCCCCCGGGACGGACGGTCTCTGGACGGAGAGGCCGACGTGATGCGCTACGTGCGGGCGCAGGGCTATCCCGCCCCCGAGGTCTATGAGAGCGGGCCCGGGTACCTGGTGATGGAGCGGGTGGACGGGCCGACCATGCTCGACGCGCTGGTCCGACAGCCCCACCGGATGGGGCACCTGGCCCGGATCCTGGCGGACCTGCACGTGCGTCTCCATGCTCTCGCTGCTCCCGACGGTCTGCCCCGGGCAGGGGTGCCGGGAGACCGGCTGCTACACCGCGACCTGCACCCGCTCAACGTCTTGATGGCCGCCGGTGGCCCGGTCGTGATCGACTGGACCAACGCCGCGGCCGGAAGCCCTGCCTACGACGTCGCCGACACCTGGGTGCTCTCCGCCGTCGGGGAGGTGCCGGGGGGAGCGGGGGCCCGGGTCGCCGCCACCCTGGGGAGGCGGGTGTTCCTCCGCTCCTTTCTCCGCAGCTTCGACCGTGACAAGGTCCGAGCGGCCATCCCCGCCGCCGTCGAGCACCGCCTCTCCGACCGGAACATGAGCGAAGGGGAGCGGAGCCGCATGCGCCGGATGGCGGCCCGGGCGTCCGCCGGGACGGGCCGGCGCTGAGCCCGGCGCCGGCCTGCTGAACAGGGCCGGCGGGCCCACCGGCCGGTCGCAGTCCGCCCTCAGCCCATTCGGCGGGTTTTCCCAGGAACGACCGAGGTGGGCGTGAGGATCCGGTCCGATCCTCGCACCGTGGCCGTTCATCCTGGGACCATTCCGGAGTGAGCCTGCGGTTCCGTCTCGTGGCCGGGCTGGTCGGGTTGATGACGGTCGGGCTCGGGATCTTCGGGGTGGCGACCTACGCCCTCTACTCCCGCTCGCAGTACCACGATCTCGACCAGACCCTCCGGGCGTCGGTGCCCCTCGTGAGCGGGGAGCTGGCCCGCGCCGCCGGCGTGGTGCTCGGTCCCCCCGGTGCCGGACGGCCCGGCCGCGACGGGCAGGGGGCCGGTCCCCGGTCGGGACAGGCGCCCCTGCCCGGAGGAGCGGTGTCGGGCGGTGGGCCCCCGCCCGCAGGCGGCGTCGGGGCGCCGGTCGTGGCGCCGGGGACCTACGGGGAGCTGGTCGACGGCACGGGCACGGTCCGCAGCCACGTGCAGGAGGTGAGCTCGACCTCGCCCCCGAAGCTGCCCCGACCGCTCCCGTCGACGTCGGGCGGCTCCCGGGTGCTGGGCGTCGCATCGGTCAGCGGGTCGGGCAGCTGGCGGGTCGAGATCGGCGCCCCGCAGAACGGCGGCTACCGCGTGGTCGTGGCCGTGCCGACGTCGAGCGTCACCAGCGCCCTGCACCGCCTCACCCTCATCGAGCTGTCGGGGGCGGCGGCCCTGCTGCTGATCCTGTCGCTGGGTGCGGGGTTGGTGCTGCGGCGGGGCCTGGCCCCGATCGAGCGCATGGCGGGCACGGCGCGGGCCATCGCCGGCGGGGACCTGACCAGGCGGGCCGAGGTGCCGTCGTCGAGCAGCGAGGTCGTCGAGCTGGGCCGGGCCTTCAACACCATGCTCGACGAGATCCAGGCCGCCTTCGGCGAGAGAGACGCGACCGAGGCCCGCCTGCGCCAGTTCCTGGCCGACGCGTCCCACGAGCTGCGCACGCCGCTCACGTCGATCCAGGGCTTCGCCGAGCTGTTCCGGCTCGGGCTCGAGGACCCGAGAGTGGACAAGACGACGGTGGCCCGTCGCATCGAGGAGGAGTCGGCCCGGATGAAGGGGCTGGTCGAGGACCTGCTGCTGCTGGCGCGCCTGGACCAGGTGCGCGCCGGGGACCGGGCCGAGGTGGACGTGGCCGTGCTGGCCGCCGACGCCTGCAGCGATGCCATCGCCGCCGAGCCGGGGCGGCCGGTGACCCTCGCCGCGCCGGAGCCGGTGGTGGTCCTCGGCGACGAGCAGCACCTGCGTCAGGCACTCGGGAACCTGGTGGGCAACGCCCTGCGTCACACCCCGGCCGGGTCTCCGATCGAGGTGAGCGCGGTGGTGGATGCGGGCTGGGCGGTGGTGGAGGTGCGCGACCACGGTCCCGGCCTCGACGAGGAGGCCCGGGCCCACGTCTTCGAGCGGTTCTGGCAGCGGGACCCGGCCCGCTCCGGGGCGGGAGCGGGACTGGGCCTGGCGATCGTGGCGGCGGTGATGACCGAGCACCAGGGCACGGTGAGCGCCGCCGACGCCCCCGGCGGCGGGGCGGTGTTCAGGCTGCGGCTGCCGGCGGTCAGCGGCTAGAGCCGGGAGGGAGCCGCAGGCTGTATCCCACCCCGCGCACGGTGTGGATGAGGCGTGGAGGCGTGGTGTCGATCTTCTGGCGGAGGTAGCTGATGTAGGTCTCGAGCACGCTGGCGTTCCCCTCGAAGGTGTACTCCCACACGTGCTCGAGGATCTGCTCGCGGGTCAGAACCCGCCGGGCGTTGGCCAGCAGGTAGAGGAGCAGCTTGTACTCGGTGGGCGTGAGCTCGATCAGGCGTCCGGACCGCCACACGTCCCGGGTGTCGAGGTCCATCTCCAGGTCGGAGAAGCTCAACCGGTTC
>DASUHN010000356.1 GCA_036273495.1 Acidimicrobiales bacterium
CGTACACGGCGCCGCCATGGCGCCGGTAGGCCTCGGTCAGCGCGTCCTGGCGCCAGCGGGCGATGGCCACGACGAGGGCGGCGTCGCCGAGCAGGGAGAGGTCGTCTCTCATCCGAGCTCTATTCGCCGCCGCCGGCGCCCGCGGATGTCCACGTGCACTGTCTAGTGAGTGCGGACCATCGGAAGTTGGCCACCGGCGCCCACATCCACGGACCCCCCCGGCGACGAAACCCCAGTGCCCGACGACGGAGGAGGACCGGTGAGCCATCTGAGTCGAAGAGCTTTCCTCACCAAGAGCTCACTGGCCGCAGCGACGGCGGGGCTCCTGGCCTCGGCGCCCGCCACGGCGCTGCCGGGGTTGCTGGCCGGAGCGGGGACCGAGGCCGACGCCGCCGTGGCCGAGGAGGGCGCCGTCGAGCTGGGCGGGGAGCTGGAGGGAACGGTCGTGGCCCACGTGCGCGACCTGACGACGGGCGAGATCAGCATCTACTCCGGAACCCAGGAGACAGTCATCCGCGATCCCGGGATGGCCGCCCGCCTGGCCCGAGCCGCCCGGTGAGCAGTGTCCGACCCCACTAGTTGCGAGGTGAGCCATGTCATCCCATCGTGAGGCCCCGGAGATCTCGAAGGATCCCGCCGCCGACAGCGCCGACCTGTATGCCTTCGTCAGCCCGGACAAACCCGACACCGTCACCATCATCGCCAACTACGTCCCGCTGCAGGGGCCGGCCGGCGGTCCGAACTTCTACGAGTTCGGGGATGACGTCCTGTACCAGATCGACATCGACAACAACGGTGACGGGGTATCCGACATCATCTACCAGTTCCAGTTCAACACGTCGGTCGGCAACCCCGAGACGTTCCTGTACAACACCGGGCCCATCGGCAACCTGGGGGACGCGCACTGGAACCGCCGTCAGACGTACCGGGTGGCGAAGTTCCAGCACCAGGCCGGGCGCATCGTCGGCTCGAACCTGGTGTGCCCCCCGTGCAACATCGGGCCGCTGTCGACTCCCAACTACGAGGCCCTGGCCGGCGCGGCCGTCGGGAAGCTGGCCGACGGGGAGCGGGTCTTCGCCGGCCAGCGGGCCGACGGCTTCTACGTCGACCTCGGCGCCATCTTCGATCTCGGGGACCTGCGTCCGTTCGAGCAGGCCCACAACAAGTTCGGGGTTTCCGTCCCCCCGCAGATGAACAGCCCGGCGCCGGGCATCAACGGGACCAAGGGCCTCAACGTGCACAGCATCGCCCTGCAGATCCCCAAGGCCCTCCTCACCAAGTCGGGTGTCTACCCGACCGATCCCAGCAGCCGCTCGTCGGTCATCGGGGTCTGGACCAGCGCCTTCCGCCAGAAGGTGAGGATGCTCGGGTCCAACGGTTCCCCCACCTACGCCGGCCCGTGGGTGCAGGTCTCCCGGTTGGGGAACCCGCTCATCAACGAGGTGATCATCCCCCTGGGGGACAAGGACGCATGGAACGCGACCGGGCCGGGGACCGACTCGCAGTTCACCCACTACTACAACAAGCCCGAGCTGGCCGGACTGCTCCCGGTCCTCTACCCGGGGGCCTTCCCGAACCTCGACGCCCTCAACAAGTCGGGCAAGCCCCGGGCCGACCTGGTGGCGGTGCTGCTCACCGGGATCCCGCCGGGGGTCGTGCCCGGCTTCCAGAACTCGATGGGAACGACCCAGGCCGACATGCTCCGGCTGAACATGGCGATCCCTCCGACCACGTCGTCACCGAGCAACATCGGGCTGCTGGGCGGGGACGCCGCCGGCTTCCCCAACGGGCGCCGGGTCTTCGACGACGTGACGACCATCGAGATCCGGGCCATCGCCGGGGTGACCTACGCCCTCATCGACAAGTCCTACAAGCCCGACGACGTGGCCACCGTTGTCCACCAGGGCCTGACCAGCGGTCCCAACGACCTAAACGCCGAGGGCACGGCGCAGTTCCTCCCCGGGTTCCCCTACCTCGGCCAGCCCTACGCCGGCTGGGACGTGCCCGCCGACGACACGCCCACCATGGTGAGCAGCTACTGACATGGTGGTGCTCGACATCGGGGCCGGGGTGGGCGCCCTCGTCGTGACCGTGTCCGAGGAGCTGTGCGGGCGCGAGCTGGAGATCAGCCCCCGGGGCCGGCCTCGCGCCCGCAGCCACACGGTGGCCCGGCGCCGCCACGTGCCCACCGGCGCCCTGGTGGCGGCGGTCTTCCCCGCCGTGCCGGTAGGCGACCACGACGTGTGGGCGCCCGACGGGTCGTGGCTGGGGACGGTGCGGGTGACCTCGGGCCAGGTGACCGAGATGGCCACCGGGTAGCGTCCGCCTCCCACGCGACGGGAGGGGCCGGGTGCTGACCGACGAGAAGATCCTGGTGACGGGGCCCGCCGGCCAGATCGCCTTCCCGCTGGTCGAGTACCTGGCCCCGCACAACGAGGTGTGGGGGGTGGCCCGCTTCTCCGAGGCCGGCTCGCGCGAGCGCGTCGACGCCCTCGGCGTGAAGACGGTCGTGGCCGATCTCGGGGACGGGGACATGAGCGGGATCCCCGACGACTTCACCTACGTGGTCCACCTGGCCGCCTACCAGGCCCACTCCCTCGACTACGACCAGGCCGTGCGCACCAACGCCGAGGGCACCGGGCTGCTGCTGTCCCACTGCCGGAAGGCGCGGACGGCGTTGGTGATGTCGACCCACTCCGTGTACAAGCCCCAGGAGGACCCGCTCCACCTGTTCGTGGAGACCGATCCCCTGGGAGACGTCAACGCCGCCCACTCCCCGCCGTACTCGGTGTCCAAGATCGGCCAGGAGGCGGTGGCCCGGACGTGTGCCCGCCTGCTCGGCCTGCCGGTGGTGATAGCCCGGATGAACGCGTCCTACGGGCCCAACGGCGGGCTGCCCGTGCACCATCTCGACGCCGTGGTACGCGGCCAGCCGGTCGTGACCCGATGGGACCCGTGCATGTACAGCCCCATCCACCAGGACGACATCAACGAGCAGCTCGAGGCCCTTCTGGCCGCCGCCGCCGTGCCGGCCGTCGTCGTCAACTGGGCCGGGGACGAGCCGGTGAGCGTGCAGGAGTGGGCCGCACACATGGGAGAGCTGGCCGGCCGCCCGGCCGAGGTCACCGTCACCCCGGTGCCGAACACGCTGCGGGGATCGGTGGCCGACGGCACCCGGCGGCGGTCCTTCACCGGCCCGTGCCGGGTCGGGTGGCGCGACGGCCTGCGCCGCACCTACGAGGCGCGCTACCCGCCGGGCTGATCCCGCCCGGGGCCGCCCGTCCCGGCGCCGGTCAGCGGCAGTCGGAGCACAGCCCGACGAAGTCGAAGCGGTGATCGGTCACGGAGAAGGCGTCCTCCTCCTCCACCGCCCGGGCCGCCTCGGCCAGGGCCCGCTCCAGCCGGGGCGAGGGGCGCACGTCCGCCACCACGCCGCACGAGTGACATACGAGGTGGTGATGGTGGCCGGACAGGTCCTCGCCCAGCTCGAAGCGTCCGTGGTCGTCGGCCCCGCTCACCCGCCGCACCGCCCCGGCTTCGATCAGGACGGTGATGTTCCGGTAGGCGCTGCTCTGGGTCAGCTCGGGAGTGGTGAGAATGATTTCCCGGATGGTGACGGGACGGCCGGCCGCCGCCAGGGTCTCGACCAGGGCCCGGCGTAGGGCGGTGTAGCGCTGCTCGACCCGGGCCAGCAGGATGGCCACCTCGTCGTGCACGCTGGACAGACTAGGAATCATTCTTATTATAGTGTAGCCCATGGAGTCCAGATCGCTGCTGCTGCCGGCGCTGGCGGTCGTGGCTCTGGGGGCAGCCGTCGCCGGATGCGGCCGCGGGCCGGCAGCCGCCGGGTCGTCGGGCGGAGACCACCTCTCGGTGGTCGCGGCGGAGAACTTCTGGGGCAGCATCGCCGCCCAGCTCGGAGGGACCAGGGTGACGGTCACGAGCATCATCACCAACCCGGACACCGATCCCCATTCCTACGAGCCCACCCCTGCCGACGCCGTGGCCCTGGCCAAGGCCGACATGGTCGTCTACAACGGGATCGGCTACGACCCGTGGGTCCAGCAGCTGCTGGCCGCCGACCCGGCGGCGGGCCGGGCCGCGCTGGACGTGGGTGACGTGGTGGGGATCCGGCCCGGCGGCAATCCCCACCGCTGGTACTCCCCCACCAACGTCGGCCGGGTGATCGACGCCATCACCGCCGGCTACGAGCACGCCCGGCCCAGGGACGCGTCCTACTTCGACCGGCAGCGCGCCACCTTCCTCTCCTCCGGCCTGGCGCGGTACCACTCGCTCCTGGCCTCCATCAGGGCCAGGTACGCGGGCACCCCGGTCGGGGCGTCCGAGAGCATCTTCGCGCCCATGGCCCAGGCCCTCGGCCTCGACCTGCTCACACCGGCGAGCTTCCTCGACGCCGTCAGCGAGGGCGGCGAGCCCACCGCGGCCGACAAGGCGACCATCGACAACCAGATCCGCACCCACGCCATCAAGCTCCTCGTGTTCAACAGCCAGAACGCCACCCCTGACGTGCAGGCCCAGGTCGACGCCGCCCGGCTCGCGGGCATCCCGGTGACGGCCATGACCGAGACCCTGACCCCGGCCTCGGCCACCTTCGAGGCCTGGCAGGCGCGCCAGCTCGAGAGCCTGCAGGCCGCCCTGCACCGGGCCACGGGACGATGACCGGCGCCGGCCCGCAGGAGGTGATCTCCGCCACCCGCGCCGCCGTGGCCCTGGGGGGCCGGCGGGTGTGGCGCGACCTCGACATGCAGGTCGACGCCGGCGAGTTCGTGGCCGTGCTCGGCCCCAACGGGGCCGGCAAGTCGACGCTGGTGAAGGCCGTGCTCGGCCTGCTGCCGCTGGCCGCCGGCACCCTGACCGTGCTCGGGGACCGGCCCGGGCGCCACAACGACGCCATCGGGTACCTGCCCCAGCGGCGCAGCTTCGACGCCGGGCTGCGGGTCCGGGGCCGGGACATGGTGCAGCTCGGTCTCGACGGGGACCGCTGGGGCGTGCCCCTCCCGGGCCGGACCGGGCGACGGCGCCGGTCGGAGATCCGGGTCCAGCAGACGATCGAGCTGGTGGGGGCGGGCCCCTTTGCCGACCGCCCGGTGGGAGAGGTGTCGGGGGGGGAGCAGCAGCGCCTGCTGATAGCCCAGGCCCTGGTCCGCCAGCCCCGGCTTCTGATCCTCGACGAGCCCCTGGACAGCCTCGACCTCCCCAACCAGGCCGCGGTGGCGGCCCTGGTGGCCAAGGTGTGTGGCGAGGGGGTGACGGTCGTGATGGTGGCCCACGACGTCAACCCGATCCTCCCCTATCTCGACCGGGTCGTGTACCTCGGGCGGGGCAGCGCCGTCAGCGGGGCGCCGGCCGAGGTGATCACGTCGTCGACCCTCACCGATCTGTTCAGCACCCCGATCGAGGTGCTGCACGCGTCCGACGGCCGCCTCGTCGTGGTGGGCCAGCCCGAGCCCCCCGCCTACCACGCCGACCGGCACACCCACTCCTAGGCCCGGTCGTGTTCGCCTATCACTTCATGGTCAACGCCTTCCGGGCGGGGACGATCGTGGCGGTGGCGGGCGGGCTCATGGGCTGGTTCATGGTCCTGCGCCGCCAGACCTTCGCCGGCCACACCCTCGCGGTCGTCGGGTTCCCCGGCGCTGCCGGGGCGGTGTGGCTGGGGGTGAACGCGGCGTGGGGGTACTTCGGGTTCTGCGGAGCAGGGGCGCTGCTGATCGCCGCCCTGCCCCGCGCCACCGGCGGGGACCGCAGCCACGAGTCGGCGGGCATCGGCGTCGTGCAGGCCTTCGGTCTGGCGGCCGGCTTCCTGTTCGTCAGCCTGTACCACGGGTTCCTGAACGGGGTGAGCTCCCTGCTGTTCGGCAGCTTCCTCGGGATCACCGACGGGCAGGTGCTCACCCTTCTGCTCGTGTGCACCGCGGCGGTGGTGGCGCTGGCGCTGGCCGGGCGCCCTCTCCTGTTCGCGTCGGTCGACCCCGACGTGGCGGCGGCGCGGGGCGTGCCGGTGCGCGCCGTGTCCGCCGGTTTCCTGCTGGCCCTCGGCCTCACCGTCGCCGAGATCAGCCAGATCACCGGGGCCCTGCTGGTGTTCGCCGTGCTGGTCATGCCCGCCGCCGCCGCCCAGGCCCTCACCATCCGCCCCGGGGCCGGCCTGGCCGCGTCGGTCGTGATCGCAGTCGGGATCACCTGGGCCGCCCTGACCGCGGCCTACCACTCGTCGTGGCCCATCGGGTTCTGGATCGCCACCTTCGGCTTCGGCGTCTACCTGGCGGCGTCGGGGTGGCGCCGATGGCGGAGCCGGCGGTGAGCCTCCTGGCCCATCCGTTCATGCGCAACGCCTACCTGGCGGGAACGGCCATCGCCGTCCTGGCCGGACTGGTCGGGTACTTCGTGGTGCTGCGCAGCCAGGTCTTCACCGGCGACGCCCTCAGCCACGTCGCGTTCACCGGCGCCCTGGCCGCCCTGGCGGCGGGGATCGACGCCCGGCTGGGGCTGTTCGCCGCGACCATCGCCGTCGGCGCCGGCATGGCCGTCATCGGGAGGAACGGGCGGGCCGACGACGTGGTGACCGGCACCGTCTTCGCGTGGGTCCTCGGCGTGGGCGTGCTGATGCTGACGCTCTACACGACGTCAAACAGCACCGGGAACTCCGCCGCGGGCGTGAACGTGCTGTTCGGGTCGATCTTCGGGTTGTCAGCGGGACAGGCCCGCTTTGCGGCCGTGTTGGCCTCGGTGCTGGTGCTCGTCGTGCTGGCCGGGGCCCGGCCCCTCCTGTTCGCCAGTGTCGACGACGCCGTGGCCGCGGCGCGCGGCGTCCCGGTGCGCGTCCTCGGCGTCGGGTTCCTCGCCGTGGTCGGGGCCACCGCCGCCGAGGCGACCCAGGCCGTCGGCGCCCTGTTGCTGCTCGGCCTGCTCGCCGCCCCCGCAGGAGCGGCCCTGCGCCTGACCAGCCGGCCGTACCGGGCCATGTGGCTCTCGGCCGGGCTGGCCGTCGCCTCGATGTGGATCGGTCTGGGGCTCAGCTACGCGGTGCCGCGCCTCCCGCCCAGCTTCTCCATCCTGGCCGTGGCCACCGCGGTCTACCTGGCCGCGTCGGTGGGTCCGGCCGTGGCCGCCGTGGCCGGCCGGGCCACCACCGCCTTCAGCCGCCCAGCACCTCCAGCCCCAGCCGGCGCAGGTGAGCGGCAAACAGCTCCGGGTTCTCGAACATCCAGTCGTGCTCGACGGGCGGACCGGCCGCCACGGTGAAGCCGGCGTGCAGGCGCCGGGCGAACTCCCGACCGTCCGACCGGGCCAGCAGCGTGTCGTGGTTGGCCCACAGCACATGGCAGGGGATGCCGGCCTGGACGACCGCCTCGATGTCCGGCTCGCGCTCGCTCAGGAAACCCCACATGGCCGCGGCCGCCAGCTGGCCGGGATGGGTGACCAGGGACTGGAGGAACGACGCCGCCGCACGCGGCGTGGCCATGGCCAGGATCCCGAGGGGATGGCGCAGGGCCTCGCCGGCCAGTCCGAAGCGCTCCTTCACCCCGAGGGTGTCGGCGAAGACGCACTCCACCACCCGCTCCGGGTGCCGGGCGGCCAGACCGAGCTCCAGGCCGCCGCCGAAGGAGTGGCCGAGCAGGCTCACCCGGTCCAGGCCCAGATCGTCGAGGGTGGCGACCAGGGCGTCGAGGGCGCGGGCGAAGGTCCACCTCCCCCCTAGGGCGAAGATGGCCGGGATCACCACCCGCGCCTCCTTCCCCAGCACCCGGGCCAGCCCGAGGTAGGTCCAGGGCTGCATGGCGTAGCCGTGGAGCAGCACCAGGGGCCGGCCCGCGCCGGCCGAGACGCACCCCAAGGGCCGGGTTCCCGGAGCCGGGTCTTGCGCCCGACCCATCTCAATCGTTAAAGTTGATTTACTCACTCGGATTTATGTGTTCAGACGGTAC
This sequence comes from Acidimicrobiales bacterium, assembly GCA_036273495.1. Lineage (NCBI taxonomy): Bacteria > Bacillati > Actinomycetota > Acidimicrobiia > Acidimicrobiales > Acidimicrobiales bacterium. The sequence continues at coordinate 7,950 of DASUHN010000356.1, forward strand.
GGGTTCAGAAGGGGAGGGCGGGTGGACGGCTACATAGTTATGGGCAGCGCGGTGGTCGGCCTGCTCGTCGGCCTGACCGGCGCCGGGGGTGGGGCCCTCATGACCCCCATGCTGATCCTCCTCTTCTCGGTCAAGCCGTCCACCGCCATCTCCTCGGACCTGGTGGCGGCCGTGGTCATGCGCCCGGTCGGCGCCGCCGTCCATCTGAAGCGGGGCACGGTCAACCTCGGCCTGGTGACGTGGATGGCGGCGGGCTCGGTGCCCGCCGCCTTCCTCGGGTCGTACCTCCTCCACCTCATGGGTCACACCACGAGCGCCGAGCACAACATCCAGCGGGCCCTGGGCGCCGCCCTCCTCGTGGGCGCCGGGGCCATGGTGCTGCGCCGGGCCCTGGACCATCGCACCGGCCAGCGGAGACGCGGGCTGGTCGGGGAGGTGACGCTGCGGCCCCTGCCCACGCTGGCGATCGGGGTGATCGGGGGCCTGGTCGTCGGGATCACGTCGGTGGGTGCCGGCTCTCTCATGATCGTGCTGCTCATGTTCGTGTACCCGGCCATCGGCGCCAAGCAACTGGTGGGCACCGACCTCACCCAGGCCATCCCCCTCACCGCCGCCGCCGCCCTGGGGGCGCTGGCGTTCGGGCACGTGGCCCTGCCCGTCACCGGCTCGCTCGTCGTCGGCAGCGTCCCCGCCGTGCTGGTGGGCTCGCTCCTCTCGTCCCGGGTCCCCGACCGCATGCTGCGCCCGGTCATCACCTTCGTGATCCTGGCGTCGGGGCTCAAGTACGTGGGGCTGGGCACCCATGCCCTCGGGGTGACCCTCCTCGTCGTGGTCGTGGTGGGGGGCCTGTTCCTCGGGGCCAGGGCGCTGCTCGGAACGGGCTCGCCCCGGACGGTCTCGGTGGCGACCCCCTCTCCGGGAGGGGCGCCAGGCCGCTAGAGCCTGGCCATCGGATGCCGCCCTCTACGAGGCCAAGCGCCGGGACCGCAACCGGGTCGTGACCTGTGCGGCGATCGCCGAGCCCGAGGCGGGGGCGGCCGCCGCCCGGTGAGCCGGGACCTACTTGGACACCGTGATGGTGACGTCGGAGTTGTCGCTGTTGGCGATGGACGTCGACAGGATCGTGCCGTGGGCGCCCGCGAAGCTGCCGGTGCCGCCGGTCAGGTTGACCGTGACGCTCGGGCTGTCGGAGAACGTGATCTTCTGCTGCTCGGCCACCAGCATCGAGTTGCCGAAGGCGATGCCGCCGTCGCACACGCCGGTGCCGGTCTGGCTTCCGGGCGCGACCTGGGTCAGCACGCAGACCAGATGGTCGGTCCCGACGACCGCCTTGCCGTGGGTGGTGTGGTTACCGGTGTAGTCGTCGTCGGACGAGACGAAGTAGTCCCCGGCGGCGGGTGCGGCGTTCTGGTCCAGGGCCTTGCCGTCCGGGCCGAACTGCAGGTCCTCGGTCGTCGACTGGAAGTAGTGCGACGCCTGCGGTGTCGTGGAGACCGTGGGGGCGCCGGAGCCGGAGGGCGTCGACCCCGCCTTGCCGCTCGGCCGGGACACGCTGATCGTGAGGTCGGTGTCGTTGGTGTTGCCCACGTTGGCGCTCGACAGCGTCCCCTGCGCACCCTGGTACCGGCCCGTGCCCCCGGTGATGTTCAGCTTGACGTTGTTGTTGGTGAGATCGATCGACTGGTGGTCGGCCACGAGCATCGAACCGCCGAGATCGATCAACCCGTCGCACAGACCGGAGCCACCGTTGCCCGACACCGCCGTCACCGCGCAGAGCAGGTGCGCCGACCCGATGGTCGTGGCCCCGTGGCTGGAGTGGTTGCCGGTGTAGACGAGATCGGAGTCGGTGAAGTAGTCCCCCACCGCGGGCGGCTGGTTGGGATCGGCCGCCTTCCCGTCCGGGCCGAACAGGCCCTGGCTGCGCGACTGCAGGAAGAAGTGCAGGGCGCTGGGGGTGGCCGACAGGCTGGGACCGGCAGCCGTCGTCGACGACGACCCGGCCGTCACCGATCCCGACGACGAGCAGGCGGCCAGCAGCAGCCCGCCGCCCAACAGAGATGCAGCCAACAGCCTGGTGTGACCCGCCTTGCTCACTCCGCCTCCTCGCCGGCCGTCGGGGCCGGTCCGCCGGACCCAACCTAGGGGAAACACCTGCTGCGCCGGTGCGATGCCTTCCCGCTCCGAGAGGCAGACCGTGCCACGGCCCGGCACCTACGACCCGACGGTCAGGTACGGCATGAGCCGGCGCATCTGGGCCGGGTCCGGGGGCCCGGCCCGGCTGGACCGCCACCCGAGCTGCGGGCCGACCTGCCAGGACGCGAACACCTCGGCGTAGTCGCCCGACCCGAAGTTGTCCTCGCTGCAGGTGCAGCTGGGGAACCAGGAGGTGTAGCCCCGGAAGCCCCGGACCTGACCCCACTGCATGCG
>DASUHN010000357.1 GCA_036273495.1 Acidimicrobiales bacterium
GGGACCCCGTCGGCCAGGAGGGCGGTCGGCTCCCCGGAGGGGAAGGCGGCCTGGTTGATGGCGCCGGCCGTCTGGTAGCGATCGTTGCCCTGGACGCGCTGGAGGGTGAAGCTGTCCGTGGCCCGGGCGGGCCCGGCCACCACCGCGCCGGCCGCCGCCGCGGCGGCGAGGGCCGCCACCGCCGCCCTGGTCCGGATCCGACCCAGATCTCTACTCATCAGACCCCCGAGGAAGTTTTTGGAACGGGAACGCTAGAGGGTGACGGGTTTGACGCGCCTATGTCACGAAAGCGCCCCCGATGTCCGGTTCGGCCGGCGGTAAGGGACCTCTAGGGGGCGGGGCAGGGCCGGGACCGGCGGCCGTCGAAAGTTCCCGGCATGCGGAGCATCCGGCGGATCGCGTCAACCCTCGTTGTCGTCCCGGTCCTCCTGGCGGCCCTGGTGGCCACCGGGGGGGCGGCGGGGGCGGCGCCCTCGCGCCCGGCGGCGCTGGGACCGGCCCACCCGGTGCCCCTCGTGCTGGGCGGCCTGGCCCGGGCCCGGTACCTGGGGGCGGCCCGCCCCGGCGTCCGGCACACGGTCGGGGTCTTCCTGAACCGGCCCGACCCGGCGGGGGAGCAGCGCCTCTACGCCTCCCTGTACGACCCGGCCAGCCCGATGTTCCACCGGTTCCTCACCCCGGCCCAGTTCGCCGCCGAGTTCGGGGTCCCGCAGGCCCAGACCCGGGCGGTCGAGAACTGGCTGCGCTCCGGGGGCCTGCGCATCGCCTCGGTCACCGGCACCGGGGACTACCTCACCGTCAGCGGCACCGCGGCCCAGCTCGAGCACCTGTTCCAGGTGCACATCGGGCGCTACCAGCTCGGGGGCACCTCTTTCACGGCCAACGACCGGGCGCCCCGGGTCCCCGCCTCGCTTCCCGTCGAGGCGGTGGTGGGCCTCGACAGCCTCCACCGCTTCACCCCGACGACCACCAGCGGGTCGCGATCGGCCGCGCCCGGGCTGGCCTCGGCTCTGGCCGCCCCCGGGCTGCCGGCCGTCCCGGAAGTGACGACCCCGTCCGCAGGGCCCGCCCCGGCGCTGAGCACGCCCGGGCCGAGCGCACCGGCGGCCCCCGTCGCTTCCGGGGCCGGCGCCGCCGTCGTGGGGGCGGCAAAGGCGGCGGTGGGAGCGGGGAGCTTCTCCGGGATCCTCAAGCCCTCCGACCTGTGGGGCGTGTACGACATGCCCGCGTCGGATCTGGGCCAGGGCCAGACCGCCGGCATGTTCGGCGAAGGTGATCCCAACCCGGTGATCAACAACCTGCGGCTGTTCGAGCAGCACTTCGGGCTGCCCAAGGTGCCGGTGCGCGTGGTGCACTCCGAGCCGGGCAGCGCCAACGAGTACGGGGACAACGCCGGCAACATCGAGTGGTACCTCGACACCCAGGCGATCACCGGCATGGCGCCCAACCTCAACCGCCTCGACCTCTACTTCGCCAAGTCCCTGTTCGACGCCGACATCTACGCCGACCTCGCCAAGTGGGCCAACGACCCCAAGGGCCCGGCCCAGATGAACGCCAGCTTCGGGGAGTGCGAGACCGATCCGACCAACCCGGTGACCGGGCCGCTGGCGCAGCAGCCCTACGGGACCGAGCTGGGGGACAACCTCGAGGTGCAGCTGGGCGGGGAGCAGGTGCTGCGCCAGGCGACCATCGAGGGCCGCACCCTGTTCTCCTCGACGGGGGACACCGGCAGCGGCTGCCCCGAGCTCGTCGCACCGGTCGCGGGAGCCGGCAACGGCCTGGCCATCCAACCGGTCCCCGATGTCAGCTATCCCGCCGCCAGTGACTACGCGGTGGCGGTGGGCGGGACGGTCCTCACCGTCGGCGACCCGCCGCGTACCCAGCGCCAGTCCGAGGTGTCCTGGACCTTCACCGGTGGCGGCTCCAGCCACTTCATCGCCGAGCCGTCGTTCCAGAAGGGCGTGGCGGCGGTGAGCCAGGCGTGCCTGTCGAAGCCCGACGGCAGCTCGTACTCGGGGACCCAGATCTGCCGGGGCGTGCCCGACGTGTCCGACCTGTCCGGCAACGTCACGGGCAACGGGTACTCCATCTACATCGACGGCAACCTCAGCTCGGAAGGCGGCACCTCGCTGTCGAGCCCGCTGATGGTGGGCATGTGGTCGCGCATCCAGGCCGCCGCCGCCCAGGCGGGCCGGCACAACCTCGGCTTTGCCGATCCGTCGCTCTACGCCGCGGCCCGGGCGCCGGGAACGTTCTACGACGTCACCCAGGCCGAGACCCCGCTCGGCAACGGCGCCTACCAGCCCGCGGCGGGCTGGGACTACACGAGCGGGCTGGGCGCCCCCGACGTGGGCAAGCTGATCGCCGCCATCGTCAAGCGCACGCCGCGCCTGTCGGGCTCGACCTCGATGGGTGCGCCGGCGGCGGTCTGCACGGCGACGGTCACCAGCCCGGCCAACAACGCCACCGAGCCCCTCGAGGTCCAGCTCGGAAACCAGCCCGGCTTCGACCTCACCTCCGCATCGCTGAACGCCAGCCGGTCGACCGTCACCGCCACCTTCACGGGTCCGGCGGTCTCGGCCCTCAACCCGCCGGCGGCCACCGCCGGCCGCGACCTCTACCTGTTGTGGTCGTGGGCGGCGGCCGGGAAGACGCCGGTCGAGTGGTTCCTCGACGCCCACGTCGACAACACCGGCGGGGTCACGGTGACCTCGGGGCGGTCGACCGCCTCCGCCGCGGACTCACCCGAGCAGTACACGCCGAACGCGTCGACCGCCGCCACCTACACGTTGTCGGGATCGACCCTCACCGTGCGGGCGCCGTTGTCCGAGGTGGGCTCCCCGCCGGCCGGGGCGCTGCTCTCGTACCCGTTCGCCGTCGTGCAGGACGACGTCGGCACGCCCAACGCCGCCGGCAGCCCCTGGGCGGCCGAGACCTTTGCCGCCGACACCGCCTCCGCCCCGGCCCACGGGGACGCGGCGCTGGGACTGGCGGCGCGGGTCGGCTGCTGACCGCCGCGTAGCACCACCGTCGCCAGGGCGCCGAGCACCACGGCGGTGCCGCCCAGCTGCACCGCGGTGATCCGCTCGCCGAGGATCACCGCCGCCCCCGCCATGGCCACCACCGGGATGGCGAGGGTCGTGAGCGACGCCATCGTGAGCGACGTGTGCTCGTGGGCCCAGTTCATGAGGTAGTGGCCGCCCCCCGGCCCGATCGCCAGCAGCACGACCCAGCCCGCCGTCCCCCATCCCGACCAGAGAGGCGCGCCGTAGGCCAGGGCCACCGGGGTGATGGTGAGGGCGGCGACCACGGTCACCGCCGCCTGGAACTCGAGGGTGCCCAACTCCCGGCGGGCCTGCTTGGCTCCCACGAAGTAGGCGGCCCACAGGATGAGGGCCAGGCCGGCCAGCGCGTCCCCGGCCAGGTTGTCCCCCCCGCCGGCGCGCCCGCCGGCCACCACGGCCACAGTCCCACCGAGGGCCACAGCGGTGGCGGCGATCACGTCGGGGCGGACCCGCTCCCCGAACAGCCGGCCCACCACGCACAGCACCAGGGCCGGCTGCAGGGCGGCGATGATCGTGGCGTTGGTGACCGAGGTCAGCTTCACCGCCGAGAAGAACAGGACGGTGTTGAGCCCGAAAGCCAGGCCGGCGGGGGCGGCCAGCCGCAGGGCCCGCCACGACAGCCGCCGGCGGCAGACGGTCGCCACGGCCACGGTGTAGGTGGCGCCGAACCAGAAGCGGTCGAAGGACAGCGACGGCCCGGTGAGGGCGATGAACTTGGCCATCACGTTGCCCAGGCCCCAGGACGTGACCGCCGTCCCGGCGGCGGCGATCCCGAGGGGGGACCCCGTCCCGGTCCGGTCCCGGCTCGGGTGCGCGGCCATCGGGGGAGAGTACGGCCCCACCTTCCGGGGCCGGAGGGATTAGGAGCGCCGGGGCGGCGGGCTCAGTTGGCCCCGGGGCCGTGGCCCCGGGCCAGGTTGACGGCCAGGTCGAGGACCGGTCGGAAGCTGGCGCTCTTCTCCAGATAGGCGTCGGCCCCCGAGCGAAGGGCCTCGGCGCGCAGCTCCTGGGACGACAGCGCCGAGAGCATGATCACCTTGGCCCGGGGGGCGGCCTCGCGGATCAGAGGGAGGGCGTGCACCCCGTCCATCTCCGGCATCATCTGGTCCAGCACCACCACGTCGGGCTGGTGCTCGGCGGCCCGCACGACCCCCTCCCGCCCGTTGCTGGCGTCGGCCACCACCTGGCAGCGGCCGTCGGCCTCCACGGCCAGCCACAGCAGGATGCGGATGTCCGGCTCGTCGTCGACGACCAGGACCCGCACCGGGGTCTCGGCGTCCGGCACGCCCCCAGGATCGGCCCCGGAGGCCGCGTTCTGAGGGGAGAGGCCCGGCGGGCCTACTTCTTGGCCTGCTCGAAGTAGGGGTTGGTGCCGGCGGCGTGGTCGGTCACGTCGACGACCGAGCGGATCTCCGGCACGGCCTCCCGGATGGCCACCTCGATGCCCTGGGTCAGGGTCACCGACGCCATCCCGCACCCCTGGCAGCCCCCGGCGAGCCGCAGGTAGGCGGTCCCGTCGTCGACCGCCACGAGTTGCGCCATGCCGCCGTGGGAGGCGATGGCGGGGTTGATCTCGTCCTCGAGGACCCGCAGCACGGCCTGGGCCACCGGGCTCGACAGGTCGGCCTCGGCGGGCGCAGCGGGCGCGGCCGACTGGGGACGGTTGGGGTTGACCAGCACCATCTCCCCGTCGCGCACGTCGAGGTTGGCGCCCCGGAGCTTGTCGACGCTGGCCTCGGGGACGACCACCGCCAGCCCGTCGAAGCGCTCGACGGCGTCCCCGGCGCCGGCGTCGGCCACCGCCTGGAAGTACAGGTCGTAGGCGTACTCCGACCCGGTGGCCCCGTTGACCTCGAGCCAGAGGGCCAGGGTCTCCGGATCGTCCTCCTCGGCCCGCAGGTCGACGACGGTCCGGAGAGCCTCATCGCTGACGGATAGCACACGCTCCTCCATGGAGTGGCCCATGATAGGGCCATGCCAAGGGTGGTCCTGATCCTTCCCAGCGCGACCTATCGCGCCGAGGACTTCCTGGCCGCCGCCGCCACCGTCGGGGCCGAGGTGGTCGTGGCGTCCGACCAGCGCCAGGCCCTCGGCACGGCGATGGGGGAGCGGGCCCTGGTGATCGACCCGTGTGACCCGGAAGGCGCCGCCGAGGCGGTGGCCGCCCTGGCCGCCCGCCACCCGGTCGACGCCGTCGTGGCGGTGGACGACGAGGGGGTGCTGGCGGCGGCGGCCGCCGCCGACCGCCTGGGCCTGGCCCACAACCCGCCCGAGGCCGTGGCCGCCACCCGGGACAAGGCCCGCCTGCGCGCCGTGCTCGCGGGGGGCGGCGTCACCCAGCCGGCGTTCCGCGTGGTCGGGCCGGACGACGACGCCGGGGCAGCCGCCGCCGAGCTCGGCTTCCCGGTGGTGGTCAAGCCGGTCGG
>DASUHN010000358.1 GCA_036273495.1 Acidimicrobiales bacterium
GGTGACCGTGCCGGTCACCACGGTCCGGCCCGCCGGGACCGCGGGCGCCGTGGGCGCAACCGGGGACGACGAGGGCGGGGTCGCCGCCCCCGTGCGGCCCGCCGCCACCCGGCCCGACCCCGGGGCGCCCGACGCCGCCGGGCCCCCACCGACCACGAGCGCGCCGGTGACGGCGACGGCGAGAACGGCGACGATCGCCAGCGCGGTGGCGCGCACCGAGCGGGCCCGCCGCACCAGAGTGGCGGGGCTAGCCGCGGGACGACCGGGCACGCCTCGGAGCGTAGGCTCCCGGACATATGACCTCTCGACCCGCCACCCTCGGCCAGCTGCGCGAATCCGGATGGGAGTCAGTTCCGGTCAAGGAGGAGGTGCGGCGCAACGCCGTTCGCCGCATCGCCGACGGCTTACAACTGGTCGACGGGGTGCTGGGCTACGAGGAGACGGTGCTGCCCCAGCTGGAGAACGCCCTCCTCGCCGGTCACGACGTGATCTTCCTGGGTGAGCGGGGTCAGGCCAAGACCCGCATGATCCGCTCGCTCGTCGGCCTGCTCGACGAGTGGATGCCGGTGGTGGCGGGCTCGGAGATCAACGACGACCCCTATCACCCGGTCTCGCGGTACGCCCGGGAGCTGGTGGCCGAGCGGGGCGAGGACACCCCCATCGAATGGGTCGGACGCGACCAGCGCTTCGGGGAGAAGCTGGCCACCCCCGACACGTCGATTGCCGACCTCATCGGTGAGGTCGACCCCATCCGGGTGGCGGAGGGCCGCTATCTCTCCGACGAGCTGACCCTCCACTATGGGCTGGTGCCCCGGACCAACCGGGGCGTCTTCGCCATCAACGAGCTGCCCGACCTGGCCGAGCGCATCCAGGTGGGCCTGCTGAACGTGCTCGAGGAGCGCGACGTCCAGATCCGGGGCTACAAGATCCGCCTCCCCCTCGACGTGATGCTGGTGGCCTCGGCCAACCCCGAGGACTACACCAACCGCGGTCGCATCATCACCCCGCTCAAGGACCGCTTCGGGGCCCAGATCCGCACCCACTACCCGCTCGACGTGGACACCGAGCTCGAGGTCGTGCGCCAGGAGTCCAACCCGCTGCAGGCGGTGGGCCTGCGCGTGCAGGTGCCCGAGTTCATGGCCGAGGTCGTCGGCACCCTCACCCATCTGGCCCGGTCCAGCTCCAAGATCAACCAGCGCTCCGGCGTGTCGGTGCGGCTCTCGATCGCCAACTACGAGACCCTCGTGGCCAATGCCGCCCGCCGGGCCCTGCGCGCCGGTGAGCCCGACGTGGTGCCCCGGGTCAGCGATCTCGAGGCCCTGGCGTCGTCCACGGCCGGCAAGGTCGAGATCGAGACGCTGGAGGAGGGCCGGGACGAGCACGTCATCGAGCAGCTCCTCAAGCAGTCGGTGCTCACCGTGTTCAAGGCCCGCTGCCCGATGGACCGCTTCCGCGACGTCGTGCTGGCGTTCGACGAGGGTACGGTCGTGCACGCCGGGGACGATGTGGGCTCGGCCAAGTACGTCGACGCCCTGGCCAACATGCCCGTGCTGAAGGCACCGGTGATGGAGCTGGCCGGCAGCGAGACGCCGGCGGCCGTCGCCAGCGCCATGGAGTTCGTGCTCGAGGGCCTGCACCTGTCCAAGCGCCTCAACAAGGAGGCCACCGGCGGCCGGGCCACCTACCGGGGCCGCGGGTGACGGCCGTCGGCGGGGCCGAGGCCCCCGCCTGGGCGGACGAGGCGGGGTCGGGGCCCGGGCCGGGGAGACGACATTGAGTCGGTTCCGTTATTCGCGCTGGGACGGCAGCCAGGTCGGCTTCGAGCTCGACGCCGACGACGTCCTGGCCGAGATCACCGACGACCTCCTGTACCACGGGGACCTGAACGCCGCCCTGCGCCGGATGATGCAGTCGGGGTTCCGGGACCGCAACGGGGAGCGGGTCCAGGGGATGCGCCAGCTGATGGAGCAGTTGCGCAAGCGCCGGCGGGAGGAGCTGGAGCGCTACGACCTGGGCGGGGTGTACGACGACATAGCCCAGGAGCTGCGCGACGTCATCGACATGGAGCGCGCCGGCATCGACGAGCTGGTCGAGGAGGCCCACCAGTCGGGGGACCAGCGCCGCCAGGAGGTCACCGAGGGCGTGGCCCAGGAGCGGCGCATGGAGCTCGACATGGTCCCGCCCGACCTGGCTGGCCAGGTCCGGGCCCTGCAGGACTACGAGTTCACCTCGTCCGAGGCGCGCGAGAAGTTCGACGCCCTGATGGACAAGCTGCGCCAGCAGCTGATGCAGAGCTACTTCAACCAGATGGCCGGGGCCATGCAGTCCACCACGCCCGAGGACATGCAGGCCATGAAGGACATGTTCAACGCCCTCAACCGCATGCTCGAGCAGCGCGAGGCCGGCGAGCCCCTCGACCCAAGCTTCGAGCAGTTCATGGACCAGTTCGGCCAGTTCTTCCCCGGCAATCCCCAGACCCTCGACGAGCTGCTCGAGCAGATGGCCGAGCAGATGGCGGCCATGCAGTCGATGCTCAACTCGATGACGCCCGAGCAGCGGGCCCAGCTGCAGGGCCTGGCCAACCAGCTGCTGGAGGACCTCGACCTGCGCTGGCAGGTCGACCGCCTGGCCGGCAACCTCCGGTCCGCGTTCCCGCAGGCGGGATGGGACCGCCGCTACAACTTCAGCGGCCAGGACCCGCTGGGCTTCGCCGAGGCGGCCCAGCTGATGGACCAGCTCGGGGACCTCGACCAGCTGGAGAACCTGATGCGCTCGGCGTCGAGCCCGGGAGCGCTGGCCGAGGTCGACATCGACCGGGCGCGCGAGCTGCTGGGGGACGACGCCGCCCGCTCCCTCGACCGGCTGTCCGAGCTGGCCAAGATGCTGGAGGAGGCGGGGCTGATCGAGCAGCGCGAGGGGCGCCTCGAGCTCACCCCCCGGGGCATGCGCCGCATCGGCCAGAACGCCCTGTCCGACCTGTTCACCAAGCTGGCCCGGGACCGCCTGGGACGACACCAGACCGACCCGACGGGCGTGGGTCACGAGCGCGCCTACGAGACCAAGCCCTACGAGTTCGGGGACCCGTTCAACCTCAACATCGAGCGCACCGTGCGCAACGCCCTGCAGCGCACCGGCGGGGGGGTGCCGGTGCGGCTCTCACCCGACGACTTCGAGGTGGAGCGCACCGAAGTGGTCACCCGGGCGGCCACCGTGCTGATGGTCGACCTGTCGCTGTCCATGCCGATGCGGGACAACTTCCTGGCCGCCAAGAAGGTGGCCATGGCGCTGCACTCGCTGATCTCGAGCCAGTTCCCGCGTGACTACCTCGGGATCGTGGGGTTCTCGGAGGTGGCCCGGGAGCTCAAGCCCGAGCAGCTGCCCGAGGTCTCCTGGGACTTCGTGTACGGGACCAACATGCAGCACGCCTTCACCCTGTCCCGGCGGATGCTGGCCCGCCAGACGGGGACCAAGCAGATCATCATGATCACCGACGGGGAGCCCACCGCCCACCTGATGGCCGACGGGGAGGTGTTCTTCCACTACCCGCCCGTCCAGGAGACGGTCGACGCCACCCTCCGGGAGGTGGCCCGCTGCACCCGGGAGGACATCCGGATCAACACCTTCATGCTCGACGCCACGGGCTACCTGAAGGACTTCGTGGAGAAGCTGACCCGCCTCAACCAGGGCCGGGCCTTCTTCACCACGCCGGAGACCCTCGGCGACTACGTGCTCGTGGACTTCATCGAGCAGCGGCGCGCTTTGCGTCAATCTCGGCGCACCGCCTAGCTGGCCAACTCCATTTCGGGGTTTTTCCTTGGCCCCTCTTGCATATCTGCGCGTCCCGGGGGAAGATGACACGATTGTAATTACATCCGTGATATGCAGAGGGAGGCCACGGATGGACATCATGATGACTGCGGCGGTGGGCAGGGGCAGGCACGACTGGCAGGAGCGGGCCAACTGCCTCGGCGTCGACCCCGACCTCTTCTTCCCCGAGCGGGGTGCCTCGACGCGGGAGGCCAAGGAGGTCTGCCGGGGGTGCGTGGTGCGCGAGGACTGCCTCGAGTTCGCCCTGGCGAACGGGGAGAAGTTCGGGATCTGGGGCGGGCTCTCGGAGCGGGAGCGCCGCCGGATCCGCCGGGCCCGGGCCCTGGCCCGCCGGGGCGCCACCGCCTGACGCCCGGGGCGCTATCCCCCTGACTGCTCCAGCCGGGCCTCGATGGTCCGGTCGGGGTGGAGGTCCAGCTCCGCCCAGCGGGCCGGCTCGGTCCGCTCCAGCAAGGCGGCGGGAGCCAGACCCACCAGCTCGGACCGGACGACCCTGGCGCCCGCCGCCGACGCGGCGTCGAACACCGTGGCCGGGCCGACCCGCAGCGGGTCGACCAGGTTGAACGACAGCTGGACCCCCGCCGGCAGCTCGAAGGCCAGGGCCCGGACGGCGGGCCCCCGGAGGGCGGTGGCCACCCGGGCGGTCGCCCCACGGTCCCGGTCCGCCAGCCACAGGTTCCACGCCAGCATCACCCCCCGGGCCCCGACGGCGCAGGCGCCGGCGCTCGGGTGGGGCGCCAAGGGGCCCGTGTCGGGGGCCAGGGTGCGGAAGGCCTGACGCCGGACGGTCGGAAGATCCCGGTCCGGGCCGTAGAGGAAGCACGGCAGCTCCAGCACCTCCCCGGCCCACCGGGCGAAGCGATCCCGTGCCCCCGTCGCCTCCCCCATGCCCCCGGCCTCCCCGTCCCCGGCCTGGATGGCCCCGGGCGGGATCGGCACGAACGGGACGACGTCGAGCACCCCGAAGCGGGGGTGGACCCCGTCGTGGTGGCCCAGGTCGAGGCAGGCCAACGCCTCCCGGGCCAGGTCACGCACCGCCTTCTCCAGGGCCTCGCTGTCCCGGGCGGCCAGGGTCAGCACGCTGCGGTTGTGGCCGGCGTCGGTGTGCACGTCGAGCAGCTGGCGACCGGCCGCCTCCGCCAGAGCGGCCAGCACCTCGGGGTCCCGCCCCTCGCTCACGTTGACCACGCACTCGAGCACGGCTCGCAGGCTCGCGCGCCCCGCCGTCGTACCCTTGACCTGATGACCTCCTCCGCTGAGATCGGGCTGCTGATCCCGGCGGAGACCGGTTGGGACGAGGCGCTCGAATGGGGCGGTCGCGCCGCGTCGGCCGGGGCGGGGCGGCTGTGGGGGACGGGTGACCTCGCCGGCGTGGCCCTCCTCGCCGCCCTGGCCCGCCGCGTGGACGTCCGGGTGGGAGCGGTCGTGGGGGCCGGATCCGCCCCGACCGCGGTCCTGGCCAAGCACCTGACCGGGCTGGACGTGGTGGCCGGGGGACGGCTCGACGTGGCGGTCGAGGCGGGCCCGGGCGCCGGCGCCGTGCTCGCGGTCCTGGCTGCGCTCGGGGGCGGCGAGGCCTACCACGCGGAGGGACCGATCCCGGTGGCCGGGGCCCGCTGCCTGCCCCCGGCGGCGCAGCGCCCGGCCTACCCCCTGTGGACGGCCCGGCCGGTCCGGGCCCCGGCCCACGCCCCCGAGCCGGCCGGTACCCCGGCGGGGTGGTCGGAGGCGGGCCTCGGCGTCGTGGAGGTCACTCCATGGCAGGGGTGACGGGGAGGGCGGGAACCCGGGCGGATGCCGCCGACGTTTCCCCCGACGGCATCCCGGCGTGGGAGGAGGTGGCGCGTGACTACGGGAGGTTCCTGTACACCCTGGCCTTCCGGCTCACCGCCGACCGCCAGGACGCCGAGGACCTGGTGCAGGAGACCCTGCTCCGGGTCCGGCGGGGCCTGCGCACCTACCAGCCCGGATCGATGGAGGGATGGCTGACGCGCATCGCCACCAACTGCTTCATCGACCAGACCCGCCGCCGGCCCGAGGTTCCCCTCGACGACGACCCCGACCGGGATCTCGGCGCCGCGCCCGGAGCCGACGACGACCTGCTGGCCACCTCGATCAGCGCCGACGTGCAGGCGGCCCTGATGGCGCTGCCGGTCGAGTACCGGGTTCCGGTGGTGCTCTGCGACGTGGCCGGGCGCTCCTACGAGGAGATAGCCGAGACGCTGTCGGTGCCGCTGGGCACGGTGCGCAGCCGCATCCATCGGGGCCGCTCGCTGCTGCGGCGGGCACTGGGCGGATGAGCCGGGTGCCCGAACACCCCGGGGACCGGCTCTCGGCCTACCTCGACGGGGAGCTGGAAGCCGACTCCACCGCCTCGGTGCGAGCCCATCTGGCGTCGTGTCAGGTGTGCCGGGAGGAGCTCGACCGGCTGTCCCACGCCCGCCGCCTGTTGCGGGGAATGGCGCCCCTCGAGCCGCCCCCCGGACTGTCCGAGCGCTTCGGGGCCCGGCTGCGCCGGGTGCTCCGCCGGGTGGCGGGCGGGGTGGCGCTGGCCGGCACGGCCATCGGGGCGGCCCTGTACGCCGCCTCGCCGGCGCGGGCGGTGCGGCCCCCCATGGCGGAGGTGGGCTCGTCCCTGCCGGGGCTGCCTTCGGGGACGGCGCTCGCCGAGGTGCCGGCGGGGTACTTCGCCCCCCAGACGCTGGACGGCATGGCCCTCGTCGGGTTGCGCCAGGTGGGGAGCATGGTCGGCGCCCTGTACGGGTCGGCGCCCCACGAGCTGCTGGTGCTCGAGGAGCCGGGCCAGCTGGTGGTCGACGCCTCCTACCCGGCGGCGCGGACGGCCAGCCTGGCCGGCTACCAGGGCGTCTCCTACGGGCGGGGTGGGGAGGAGGCGTTCACCTGGCAGGACGGGGCGTCGGTCGTGACGCTCGTGGGTGACCCCGAGGACCTTCCGGCCGCGGCCAGATCGATGGCCATGCGCCCCCGGTCGCAGTCGCTGTTCGACCGGGCCCGGGGCCTGGCCCGGGACCTGGTCGGGGACCTCACCGGCTCGCCGTGACGGCTTCCCGCCGCCTCCGGCGGGCGATGCGCCGGCGCTCCCGCTCCGAAGCGCCTCCCCACACCCCGTGGTCGATGTGGTTGGCCAGGGCGTACTCGAGGCAGGGGGTCCGGACCGGGCAGCCCTCGCAGATCCGCTGGGCGATCTCGACCCCGACCCCGTCGCTCGGGAAGAAGACGGACGGGTTGATCTCCCGGCACTTGGCCCTGCGCATCCAGTCCATGTCCGAAATAACGAAGGACGGGGTCGGATAGTTTCAGGTTCATGACGCAACCGGTCGAGGAGCAGCAGGGTCCCCCGGAGCCGCCGCGGGGCCATGCCCGTGTCGTCTACCTCGGGCCCGTGGCACCCCACTGGGAGGTCCACTCCGACTTCGGGGACCGGGTGCTGATGGAGGAGTTCCGCCAGCGGGCGCTGGCCCGGCTCGTGCTCCTGCCGCCCCACGACCCGCAGTTCCGGCGCAACCGGGAGCGGGTGGCGCGCGACGCCGAAAGGGAGAACATCTACCTGGAGTGGGACCTCGGCGTCCCCGAGGAGGAAGCCGAGCTGGTCTAGCGGTGCCTAGGCGGCGGAACGGCGGCGCAGCTGGAGGCGCATCCGCCCCCGCCCGCCACCGGAGGTCCCGCTCGGGACGATGTCATCGTCCTCCCGGCGCCAGCGCAGCACCTCGGGGCCCACGGGCTCGGCGCCCATGGCCGCCCAGGATGGCTCGGTCTCGTCGGCAGCGGGATCATTGCCCAGGGCCGACCACTCCATGGCCCGGTCGACCCGCTCGGCGGCCACCGGCATCTCCGCCGTGGCGGCCGTGGCCGTCGGGGCGGACGGGGCCGTCGTGGCCGGCTCGGGCGTGGGCTCGTCGTTGAGCCGCTCGAGGGCGGCGTAGACGTTGGGGGTGCGGGTCGGCGCCATGAGGGCCTGGATGTCGTCGCGGTCCTGAGCCAGATCAGTCACCGTGGTGACATCGACATCCTGCGCTCCGGGCTTGAGCGGCATCCGCGGCGGCCCGGGCCACCCTGAGGCGCGGGCTCAGCTGAGCGGCGAGCTCCTCCCCCCAGGTACCCGCGAAATGCTTTTTTCGTGTCGTATATGAATTTTCATATATGGCCGGCGTCATTGCGCGCCACGTGCTCGACATGGCGCTGACGGTCCTGGTGGGGGCCCATCGCGGCCGCGGGAGGTGTCCGACTCGCCGCTCCCCGTGTCTTTTCGTTGTCGTATGAGAACTTTCATATACGCGCGTCGACTTTTTGTTTCGCGAGGGGCCGGGGTCTCCGTGGACAACGAGTGACGGTGGGTGACGGACCGCCGGCCGGGTCCGGCGGGGAATCAGTTGCCCGGCAGAGAGATGCGCTCCAGCCACAGCCCCGGAGCCTCGACCTCCGAGGGCGTCGGCAGCGCATGCGGCAGGGTCCACAGCTGGGAAAGAGCCTCGCGGCCGGCCCGCTCGACGACGCCCCGGATGAACGAGGTCCCCCGGTCGTACTGCTCCTGGCGCAGCTCCACGCCGAGGAGGCGCTCGACCATCCGTTCCCCCTGACCGCGCTCGACCCGGCGCCGTCGCAGGGCCTCGGTGAGGGGCCCGTGCGAGCCGATGAGGCGCCGCCCCACCTCGTCCACCACGTGGTCGACGTAGCCCTCGATCACCGCGAGCAGGCTGGCGAGCTGGGGCAGGAGCCGGCGCTGCTCGTCGCTCTGGATCTCGCCCAGGAGGGCGGCGGGGTCTCCGAGAACCCGCTCGAGGGACGAGGGGTCGGAGGGATCGACGTCCGCCAACCGGTCCTCGAGGCTGGCGGCGGACGGGTCGAACCCGGATACGTAGGCGGTGAGGAGCTCCTCCAGCCGGGACCGCACCGAGGGCCGGGCCAGCACGGCGTGGTGGGTCACCTCGCTCAGGCAGACCCAGAGCCGCACGTCGTCGGCGGACAGGCTCCAGTCGGCGGCGAAGGCGGTGACGTTCTGGGCCACCACCAGCAGCTCGTCCCCCGGCGGCCGCGGGATCGGGAGGTCGTACTGACCGAGGGCCCGCTGGGCCATGGACCCGAGCATGGAGCCGAACTGCAGGCCGAGGAACGCGGCCTGCAGGCCGGGCATGAGGGGCCGGAGCATCCCCTCCAGGCCGCCGGCCAGATCCTCCTCGTCCGCCCCGGCGCCGGGGCCGCCCGGCGCCTGCGGGGCTGACCCCTCGGCCGCCGCCTGGTTGAGCGACCCGGCCAGGGCGCCGAGGAGGGGCTTCCACGCCTCGAGGGTCTGGACGGCCCAGTCGGCCCGGGTGACGGGCCGCACGGTGACGACCCGGCCGGTGCTCGAGGTCGGCAGCCCGGTCACGTCCGCCACGTGGAGGTCGGCCACCTTCACCAGTTCCTCGAGCCGGATGCGCTCGAGGGGCTCGACGTTGCCGAGGTCGGTTCCCTCGGCCGCGCTCCACTGGGAGAACTGCCGGGCCAGGTCCCAGTTCACCGGTCCGCTGGACCGGAACATCTGCCCCAGCTGGGAGAACAGCAGCTCGAAGGGGTTACCGCCCTCGGCCGGGAACGGTGAGCTCACCCGCCGAGCCTACGGTCACGACGACGCCAACCGGGCCAGGACGACGCGCACGGTCCACTGCCGGGCGGCGCGCTGGAGGGCGACCGAAACCGTCTGGCCCGGGGAGCGCAGCGCCACCGCCGCCTGGAGGTCCTCCATCGTCCGCACCTGCCGGCCGTCGACGGCCACGATCAGGTCCCCCGCCGCTATGCCCGCTCCTGCCGCGGGGCTGTGTGCATCGACGGACCCGATGGCCAGACCGACGGGTGTCGCGGTGACCTCCTCCACGCCCAGCCACCCGTGGGCCACGGTTCCGGAGGACGCCAGCTGGGCCGCGGCGGCGCGGACGGAGGCGACCGGAGCGGCCAGCGTCTGTCGGCCTGCACCGGAGCTCACGATCATCCCGACCAGGTCCCCATGGCTGTCGAGAACCGGAGCGCCGAGAGCGGCCGAGCCGGCCGGGAGGTCGGTGGCGATGGCGTCGAGGACCGGATCCCCGTCGCTGTCCCGGGTGTCGACGCCGACCGCGGTCACGACACCCACGGCCATACCCCCGTCGGTCAGCGTCAGCACCACGTCACCGGTGCGGGGAGGGCCGGCGGAGACCGGCGCCGCCGGCAGCAGCTGGCCGTCGCAGCGGAGGACGGCCACGCCGCTCATGGCGTCGGCGCCGACGAGAGTGGCCACAGAGTGCGTCCCGCCGTGCATCACCACCGAGAGACCGGACGCGCCGCGCACCAGGGACCGAGAGGTGACGACCAGATCCTCCGAGCCGTCTGAGAAGGCGGTGCCCCACTGGGTGGTGCCGTCGCGCTCGACGGCCACCCGCACGGTCGCGCCGGAGACGCGCTCCACCGTGGCGGCGACGAGGGGGCCCACCGTCGCGGTGCCGAGGGTCGACGCGGTGGGAACGACGCTGAGACCGCCGGAGGCGGTGTGGGAGCCGGAGCCGTGGGCACCTCCGTTGGCGGTGGCGTCGGCGGCCGGCTCGCTCCCCCCGCCGACCCGGACCACGCCAGCGGTGGCGAGCGCGGCGCCGACGAGGTGACCGGCCAGCACCGAGAGGGCGGGGCGCCCGAGGCGCCGCACCTCCGGCAGGGCCAGCTCCGACGGGTGGCGCCAGAGGCGGTCGTCAGGAGGCGGCGGGCGGCGCCACGATCCGTCGTCCTCGTCGTGCGGCGCGCCGTCGTCCCCCACGCCCGAAGGGGTCATGCAGGCGAGGTTACCGACGCTTCCCCCGCCCCAGACGGTCGCCCCTCCGCCCTGCCGTACCATTCGGGGCCGTGGGTGGGGTGCAGAAGTCCCAGGTGGGCGCCGGTCCCGAGGGCCGGGACTGGACCGCGCTCACGACCGAGCAGCTCCCCGTCGACGCCGCCACCGCGTGGAGTGTCCTGCCCGACTGCGGGGCGGTGGTGACGTTCCTCGGCACGGTCCGGGACCACGCCGAGGGCCGTGCCGGCGTCAGCGAGCTCACCTACGAGGCCTACGAGGAGCAGGTCGTGCCCCGCCTCGACGCCATCGTGGCCGAGGCCCGGACCCGCTGGGACCTCGGGCGGGTGGCGTTGCTGCACCGGACCGGGCGGCTGGTGGTGACCGACTGCTCGGTGGTGGTCGTGGTGAGCGCCCCCCACCGGGCCGAGGCGTTCGACGCCGCCCGCTTCTGCATCGAGAGCCTGAAGTCGACCGTTCCGATCTGGAAGTCGGAGACTTGGGAGGGCGGCTCCGACTGGGGGACGAACGCCCAGGAGGTGACCCGGCTGTGATGAACCTGCTGTACCTGGGGGCGGCGGTCATCGTGAGCCTGCTCGCCTCTCTGATCGTGGTTCTCCGCAACCGGCGGCCGCGGTCGCTGCAGTCCACGGTGGAGGAGTTCTCCCGGGAGCTGCGCGCCCTCGCCCCCGACGCCCCGGATCCCGCCGGGCGCCGCAGGAGGAGGTAGGCGGCTGGCACGCGACCTGGCCATCGACCTGGGCACGGCCAACACCCTCGTCTTCTCCCGAGGACGGGGCATCGTCCTCAACGAGCCGACCGTGATCGCCTTCAACTCGCGCAACCAGGACGTCCTGGCCATGGGGAAGGAGGCGTGGCAGATGATCGGGCGCACGCCCGGCTACATCGTGGCCGTGCGCCCCCTGCGCAAGGGCGCCATCACCGACTTCGACATCACCCAGCGCATGATCCGGCTCCTGCTGGAGCGGGCCGGGGTCTCGCGGTTCAACCGGCCCCGGGTCCTGATCTGCGTTCCCTCGGCCATCACCGAGGTCGAGCGAAGGGCGGTGGAGGAGGCGGCGCGGCGGGCCGGGGCCCAGGCCGCCTACCTCATCGAGCAGCCCATGGCGGCGGCCATCGGCGCCGGCCTGCCCATCCACGAGCCGCTGGGGAACATGGTCGTCGACGTCGGCGGCGGCACGACCGAGACGGCGGTCATCTCGCTCGGCGGGATCGTGGCGCTGCAGGCGATCCGCGTGGGCAGCTTCGACATCGACGCGTCCATCCAGGCCTACGTCCGCCGCGAGTACGGAATCGCCATCGGTGAGCGCACCGCCGAGGAGATCAAGATGGCCATCGGCTCGGCGTTCCCGATGGACGACGCCATGAAGGCCGAGGTGCGCGGTCGGGACCTCATGACCGGGCTTCCGAAGACGGTGATCCTTTCTCCTGAAGAGGTGCGCATGGCCATCGAGGACACGGTGGGGGCCATCGTCGACTCGGTCGTGCAGTGCCTCGGCCAGGCCCCGGCCGAGCTGGCCCAGGACCTGATGACCGAGGGCATCCACCTGTCCGGCGGCGGGGGTCTCCTCCAGGGGCTCGACCGCCGGTTGCAGGAGGAGACGTCGCTCCCGGTCAACCTGGTCGAAGCGCCCCTCGAGTGCGTGGCCCTCGGCGCCGGCAAGTGCCTCGAGGCCTTCGACTCGCTCAAGGTCATGTTCATGGGCGAGAGGTGAGGTCCTCGGCCGCCTGACGCACCTGCCAGTCCCGGTCGTGGCGCGCCCGCTCCAGGGCGGCGTCGACCTCGGGGCCGTCGTAGGGAGCCAGGGCCAGCACGGCCCGGCGTCGCACGGCCGGCCGGTCCCCGGTGGCGGCCAGGATGGCGGGAAGCCCCCGTTGGTCCCCGATGGCCCCCAGCGCGGCTACGGCCGCCTCCCGGCACAGCGGATCGGGATGGTCCCCCGCCGTGCGTATCAGGGCGTCGAGGACGGACCCGGGCACGGCCACCCCCGATGCCTCCCTCTCTCCGAGGGCCCACGCCGCCATCTCCGCCACCATGGGCTCGCCGGCCAGCAGCTCGACCAGCCGGCCCGCCAGCGGGATCTCCGGATGGCCGGCCGACACCTGCGCCGCCCGCCTCTGAACCGCGGCGTCGGGATCGGCCAGGGCCGCGTCCAGGTCGGGACCGTTCAACCGGCCCATGCGGTCGAGGGCGGCCAGCGCCGTGGCTCGCACCGAGCCGTCGGGATCGGAGAGGTGGGCGCGGGCCAGGGCCTCTTGGCCCTGATGACCGGCCGCCGCCGCGACCCTTCTGCGTGATTCCTGGTCGGCTACGGTCGTCCAGGATGACCGAAGGGCGCACCAAGCGGCAACGGCGGGCGGAGCTCACGGCCGACCAGCTGCTCGAGGCGGCCCGGCTCGTGTTCGAGACCAAGGGGTACCAGGCCGCCACGGTCGGCGCCATCACCCGCGCCGCCCACACCGCGCACGGGACCTTCTACCTGTACTTCCGCAACAAGCGCGACGTCTTCTCCCGGGTCGTGTACCAGGTGTGCCGGGAGATGTACGAGGCCGGGGACTCATTGTGGGACAGCGCCGATCCCGTCGAGTCGCTGCGCGCCGCCATCCGGACCTTCCTCGACGTCTTCTCCCGCCACCGCGGCCTGTGGCGGGCGCTGATCCAGGGCGCCCTCGATGATCCGGAGCTGGAGGCCATGTGGGTCGAGCTGCGGCGCCCGTTCATCGAGCGCACCGAGCGGGTGCTCGAGGGTCTGCAGGCGGCGGGGGCGGTGCAGCCGCTCGACGCCGCGGTCTGGGCCACGGCGCTGTCGTCGATGGTGGAGTGGGTGGCGTTCACCCACTTCGTGCTGGCCCCGCCTCCCGGGGGGGACGCCGATCCGGACCGCCTGGTCGAGGGAATGGCCAACCTCTGGTACCGGGCGATGTTCTCCGGCGCGGACGTGCCGGCCCTCGGCGCCTTCCTCGTCTGAAGACGGGCCGCCAATCCGATGTACCACCGTCGCGCCTCCAGGCTGCTCCTCGGCGTTGCGAGCGTCGGGCTGGCGCTGCTCGTGCTCGGGCAGGTGGTCAGCCTCTGGGTGGTGCAGATCCCGTACTTCCTGTTCTCGCCGGGACCGACAGCACCCGTCGGCGAGCTGATCAACGTGCCGAAGGACCACCGCCACCCGGTGAGTGGCCAGGTTCTCCTCACCACCGTGCTGCAGGCGCAGGCCCACATAGCCGACTTCCTCCTCTCGTGGTCCCGGAGCAACGACCAGCTGATCTCCTCGCAGCAGATCGCGGGAAACCTGACGCCCAGCCAGCTGCTGCAACTCGACCAGGCCGAGATGACCGCGTCGCAGGAGGACGCTGAGGTCGTGGCCATGCGTCGGGCGGGATACCAGGTGACCGAACAGGGCGCGGGCACGTTGGTGGTGGCCGTGGTGGCGCACACGCCGGCCTCCGGCGTGCTGAAGCCTGACGACGTGATCGTCGGGATCAACGGCCGGGCCACTCCGCTCGAGCAGGACGCGGCCCAGATCCTGGCGGCGTCCCCGCCCGGCACCAAGGTGAGCATGCAGGTGCAGGACCAGGCGGGTGCCACCCGGGCGGTGTCGGTCGTGCTGGCCAGGCGCCCCGACAACGCCAAGCAGGGCTTCCTCGGGGTGCAGTTGATCACCAAGGCGGACCGGTTCAACTTCCCGTTCAAGATCACCATCGATTCACGGGGCATCGGCGGCCCGTCGGCGGGCCTGGCCTTTGCCCTGGGCCTCCTGGAGGAGCTGACCGGGGCCAACATCACCAACGGCGGGCGCATCGCCGCCACCGGCACCATCGCCCCGGACGGGACCGTCGGCGACGTCGGGGGAGTTGCTCAGAAGACGGTTTCGGTGGCCGACGCCGGCGCCACCCTCTTCCTCGTCCCCCCCGGGGAGTACCACGACGCGGTGAGCCACGCCGGTCCCCGCCTCAAGGTGGTGGCGGTGTCGACCTTCGAGCAGGCGCTGCAGGCCATCGCCCGCAACGGCGGGAGCCTGGCGGGGCTCCCTCCCGCGCCGGCGGGCGTTAAGTAGGATCCGAGCCGGAAAAAGCGGCCGAACGCGCCGGATTTCTCGAGGGGACAATGGGAGCGCCGGCTGCCCAGTTCCAGTTCGCCGCCGAGATGGTGGCGTTCCTGGTCTGCCTGGCAGGAGCCACTCTGCTGGCGCTGCGGGCTCCGCTACTGACGGTGCGGCGCGGGCCGGCGGGGGCGCTGGCCCTCGGCTTCGCCGCCGGCGCCGCCGGCGCATTCGTCCACGGGGCCGTCCAGGCCGCCGATGCGGCGCCCCCCGCGGTCGTCGGCCTGCGCGTGGCCGCCGGTGTGCTGCTCCTGATCGGCGCGCTGGCCCGCAAGGGATGGACCGGAGGTCCGGTGGCCCGGGCTCTCCTGATGCCCGCCGGACTGCTGGTGGGGGCCGCCGGCCCGATCGGACTGCAGGGCTCGCTGTACGCCGAGGAGGCCGTGCTGGTGGCGGGCGCCGCCCTGGCCGGCACTGCGCTGGTCGGTGCCAGCCGGCGGGCCATCGGGGCGCGCCTCACCGCCACCGCCGCCGGGACCCTGCTGCTCGTGGTCGTCACCCTGTCGGTGGCGCTGTCGACGGTGCTGTCGGGAACGGTTCGCGACGACGCCTTCCGCCGCCTGCAGTCGCGCGCCGCCTCGGTGGCCACGGCCGTGACCGACTCGTGGCAGGCCGACCTGGCCGACGCCAAGCTGGTCGCCGCGGGAGTTCAGGGCCTCGGCCTGGTGGGTCCGGGCGGGTCGGGCCCGGCCCTGCAGTCCGCCCTCACCACGCTGTCCACCCAGTTCTTCTCGACCGTGGGGCTGGCGTGGGTCGACGACCAGGGCCGCGTGCTGGCGACGTCCCCGCGGCTGGAGGCCACGATCGGTGCAGGAGTGGCGCCGGCGGTGGCCGGGTCGAACCTGGTGGCCCGCTCGGTCCAGACGGGCCAGCCCGGGGGCACCGTCGGCCTGGCCGCCGGCCGGGCGCTCGATGTGGCCGCATACCCGGCCAAGGTCGCCGGGTCCAATGCCGTCGGGGGAGTGGCGGTCGTGCTGAGCCCCCTCGACCGCTCCTATCTGTCCGCGCTGGTGAGAGACGACAGCACCCTCGGCGTGGCGCTGGTGGCGGGTGGAAAGGTCGTGAGCGCCTACCCGGCCTCGGCCCGCGCTCAGCCGGCCGACGCCCTGGCGGCGGCGTCGCACGCGGCGGGGGGGCGGGCGCCGGCGCCGCTCGCGACCGGTGACCGCTATGCCGCTGCCGCGGTGGTCCTGGGGGGGGACGGGCGCCCGGTCATGGCCGCCCTCGTCGAGACCTCGGCCCAGGTCGTCGACAGCAGCCGCCAGTCGTTGTTCCGCACCCTGTTCCTGATCGCCTTCGGCGGGGCCATCATCGCCTTCCTCCTCTCCGTCGCCGTGGCGGACCGGTTGAGCCGGGCCCTGGGCGAGCTCACGGGCGCCGCCCGCCGCATCAGCTCGGGAGAGGCCATGGTGCGCACCGACCTCACGGCCGGAGACGAGATCGGGCTCCTGTCCGAGGCGTTCGACTCGATGGCCGAGTCCATCGAGGAGCAGGCGGCGGCCCTGCGCCTGGCCGCCCAGGAAGAGGCGAACCTCCGCGACCGGATGCAGTCGGTGATCGCCGGAATGGGTGAGGCCCTGGTAGCCGTGGACGCCGATGGCACCGTCAGCGAGTGGAACCGCGCCGCCGAGCGCCTGGTCGGCGTCCCCCGCTCCCGCGCCGTCGGACGTCCGGCGCGGTCGGTCCTCAAGGCGCGCCTCGACGACGGCTCCGATCTGGCCGGTCTGCTGACGAAGGGCGGCGCCCCCCGCCCCGGTGAGGACCGCGCCACCCTCGACACCCGCGGCGGCCCCATACCGGTCGCGGTGTCGATCGGTGTGGTGGCCGGAGCGGACGACGAGCCGGGCGAGGGGAACGGGGCCGGGATCGTCACCGTTCTCCGCGATCTCCGCCCCGAGATGGAGCTGGACAAGATGAAGTCCGAGTTCCTCTCCCGCGTCGGCCACGAGCTGCGAACGCCGTTGACCGGGATCCTCGGTTACAGCCAGCTGCTCGCCAACCGCGACGTTCCCGAGGATCGGGCCCGGGTGTGGTACCAGGAGATCCTCGAGCAGTCGCGGCGGTTGCTGCGCACCGTCGAGATGCTCGAGTTCTTCGCCTCGGCCGGGGGAAACCGGCTCGGCCTGGATCTGGCGCCCGTGAACGTCGCCAGCCTGGTCGTCGACGCCGCCGAGCGGTGGCAGGCCAAGGTCACCCAGTTCCATGAGGTGGTCGCTCACGAGGACGGCGGCATCCCGGACGCCGACATGGACCGCCGCTGGATCGACCTGGCCCTCGACGAGCTCCTCGACAACGCGGTGAAGTTCTCCCCCGACGGGGGACGGGTGGTGGTGTCCGCCGAAGCGGCCGGCACGGGGGCGCTGCGGCTCACCGTGGAGGACCAGGGCTGGGGCATGCCGCCGGAGCAGGCGGGCGATGCCTTCCGGGAGTTCGTCCAGGGGGACCCGTCCGACACCCGGCAGTTCGGCGGGCTGGGACTGGGACTGCCATTGGTGCAGAGAGTGGCGGAGGCCCACGGGGGCTCGGTCGAGCTTGCGTCGGAGGAGGGACGGGGCACCCGTGTCTCGGTCATCCTGCCCACGGGCAGGTCGGCGCGAAGCGGGCGCCGGCCGGCCCGAGCATGAACGGTCCGAGCGAGCCCAGGTCGTATTCTCGAGCGGTGAGCGCAGAAGAGGTCCGGCGCCGCTCGTTCTCGTCCGCCTTCCGGGGATTCGACCAGGCGGAGGTGCGCGGCTTCCTCGATCGGATCGCCGACGAGCTCGAGGCCTACGACCGCACCGAGAAGGAGCTGCGGGCGGAGCTGCGGGAGGCGCGCGACCGCGTGCTGCACCCTCGCCTGGACGAGGACACTCTCACCTCGGCGCTGGGGCAGGAGGCGGCCCAGATCCTTCGCTCCGCCCACGAGGCGGGCGGCGACGTGCGGCGGCGGGCCGAGGAGCACGCCGCCCGGGTGCTCGGGGAGGCGCACAAGGAAGCGGAGCGCATCCGGGCGGTCGCCGAGACGGTCATGGGTGAGCGGACCATCGAGGCGGAGGCCGCCGCCGACTCCATCCGCGCCGCGGCCGAGGCGGAAGTCGCCGCCGTCCTGGGTCGGGCCCGCCAGCAGGCGGCGGCGGCGCTCGAGGAGGCCCGGACGCGCTGCGACGAGCTGTCCCAGGAGTCGGAGGCGCTGAAGGGCCAGGTGCTCGGGGAGCTGGCCCGCCGCCGGCGGATCATGCACGCCCAGGTCGAGCAGCTCGGTGCGGGCCGGGAGACCATCCTGGTGGCGCTGCAAGAGGTACGGCGGATGCTGGACCAGACCGTCGACTCGCTCGACCGGGTCGCGATCGAGGCCAAGACCGCGGCCGAGGAGGCGCGGGTGCGGGCCCTCACCGATCCCGAGCTCGAGGGTTCCGACCTCGAGCGCGAGGCGGGGGCGGCTCTCAGCTCCCCGCTCGACGGCCTGACCAAGGTCATGGCCGGCCTGGAGCAGTCACTCGCCGCACTGGCTGCGGGTGAGCCGGTGGCCCTCGAGGCCGCGCCCAGTGCGGCCACGGCCGGGGAGGCCCGGTCCAGTGAGGCCGCGGCCACTGCGGGCCCGTCCGGCGGAGTCGCGACGGGTGAGCTGGAGGCCGGTCAGCCGCTGGCGGGCCCGGTGGAGCCGGCTGCGGCGGAGGTGGCGACCGAGGACGTGGCGACCGCGGAAGGGGCGGACGCTGCGTCCGTTCCCGGCGCCCAGGGCCCGCCCGAGCCGGAAGACGACGACGAGGAGTCGTACACCGAGATGGAGCGGCGCGGCGCCCTGCGCCTGCTGCGCCGGGGACGGCCCCGCCCGGTCACCGAGGCCCCGGCGTCCTACGCCCCGGAACCGGGGGAGGGCGTGCGGGTCATCCGCTCGGCGGCGCCACCGCCGTCCGCGGACGAGGAGGAGGAGGCGGCGGAAGCGATCGGCGCCATTTCCGCCGCCGAGATTTCCGCTCCGGTCAGCGCCGACGCCGGGCTCCAGGAGGATGAACAGCACGCCTCGGTGGACGATCTGTTCGCCCGCCTACGCGCCGAGCGGGCCGCGGCGCGTGAACACGCTGAGGCCGTGCTGGCGGAGTCGCCCGGTGATGTCACCGAACCAGAGGGGGAGACGCCGGCGCCCGAAGTCGCAGCCGTCGGAGCGGTGGGGGAGACCGCGCCGGCTGACGACGAGGCCGAAGCCGCCGCCGTATCCGGTGGTGACGAGCCCGAGTCCGAGCCCGACGACGAGGCGGCGGAGGCGCCGCTCCTCGACATGCGCAACCGGATGCTCGGCTCGGTGCACGAGCGGCTGGCCCGCCGGCTCAAGCGGACCCTGCAGGACGACCAGAACGAGATGCTCGACCGGGTGCGCGCCGCCGGCCGGGGGGGCGCCGGACCGCTGCTTCCGGAAGAGACCGAGCACCGGGGCTCCTACGCCACAGCCGTCGGGCCGCTGATGGAGGAGGCCTTCCGGGCCGGCACCCTGTTCGCGGCCGAGGTCTTCCCGGGAGCCTCCCCGCAGCCCGATGGCCGCAACGGGGCGGTGGCCGACGCCCTGGCCACCGAGCTGGTGGTTCAGCTGCGGGCCCGCCTGACGGCGCTGTTCGAGGCGCCCGACGGCGGTGAGGCCGAGGATCTGGCCGAGGGGGCCAGCGCCGCCTACCGGGCCTGGAAGGGGGAGCGGGTCGAGTCCCTCGCCATGGACTACGTGGTGGACTCGTTCACCGCCGGGGTCCTGGCGGCGGTACCGGGCGGCACCAGGCTGCGCTGGGTCGTCGACGACGACACCCCGTGTCCCGACTGCGACGACAACGCCCTGGCCGGGCCCACCACGGCAGGAGAGAGCTTCCCGACCGGCCAGCAGCACCCCCCCGCCCACCCGGGCTGCCGCTGCCTTCTGGCGCCGGCCCTCACCTAACCTCTCCCGCGCATGCGCGCCACCACCGATCGACCGCGCCGCCGGCGGCCCTCGCGGGGCCGCATCGTCCTGGCGATCGTCGTCGTGGTGGTGATCGTCCTCATCTTCTCCCTGCGGGGGATCGCGGGCTTCTACACCGACTACCTGTGGTTCGGGTCCATCCACCTGACCTCGGTATGGGCCGGGGTGGTGGCGACCAAGCTGGCCCTGGCCGCCGTGTTCAGCGCCGTCTTCTTCCTGGCCATGTGGCTCAATCTGGCCGTGGCCGACCGGATGGCTCCGACCTACCGTCTCTCCGGCCCGGAGGACGAGTTCGTGCAGCGCTACCGGGAGGCGGTGGGCCCGCACGTGGGGAAGGTGCGGGTGGTCGCATCGGTGGTCTTTGCCCTCCTGGTCGGGACGGGCGCCGCCGCCCAGTGGAACAAGTGGCTGCTGTTCCGCAACTCGGTGCCGTTCGGCATCAAGGACCCGCAGTTCCACAAGGACATCGGGTTCTTCGTCTTCCGCCTCCCGTTCTACTCCTATCTGGTCAGTTGGGGCTTCCTGGCCATCGTGGTGATCACGATCGTCTCGGTTGTCGCGCACTACCTCAACGGCGGTATCCGCCTGCAGGCGCGGTCGAACCGGGTGACGCCGTACGTCAAGGCCCACATCTCCCTCCTGCTGGCCGCCCTGGCACTGCTCAAGGCCATCGGGTACTACCTGCAGCGCTACAACCTCGACTTCTCGACGCGCGGCGTGGTCAACGGGGGCCTCTACACGGACATCAAGGCTCAGCTCCCGGCTCTCACCCTCCTGATCCTGATCTCGCTGGTGGCGATGGGGCTGTTCGTCTACAACATCCGTCTCCAGGGCTGGGTCCTGCCGATCATCGGCGTGGGCCTGTGGGCGTTCGTCTCGTTGGTGGTGGGAGCCGTCTATCCCGCCATCATCCAGAAGTTCCGGGTGCAGCCGGCGGAGAACGCCCTCGAACGGCCCTACCTGCAACGGAACATGACCTCCACCCGCACCGCCTACAAGCTGAACAACGTCCAGGTGACGCAGTACCCGTACACGACCCAGCTCTCCGCCACCGACCTGACCCTCGATGCGCAGACGGTGCGCAACATCCGGCTCTGGGACGCCGCCTTCGCTCCCCAGACCTACCAGAAGCTGCAGGAGATCCGGTCCTACTACCAGTTCCCGAGCCAGGATCTCAGCGTCGACCGCTACGGGCTCAACGGTGAGGAGACCCAGACCCTGCTGGCGGTGAGGGAGCTGAACCCCAACGACCTGCCCGAACAGGGCTGGGTCAACACCCATCTCCAGTACACCCACGGTTACGGGGCGGTCCTGTCACCGGCCAATGCCGCCACCTCCGACGGCAACCCGGTCTTCGCCATCAGCAACATCCCCCCGGTGGTTGCGGCCGGGTCGGGGGCACCGACGATCACCAAGCCGCAGGTCTATTACGGCCTCGGCATGGACGGGTTCGTGGTCGCCAACACCCAGCAGCAGGAGATCGACTACCAGCGCCCGGACGGGACCAATGTCACAGGCCACTACACCGGCGGCGGGGGGGTGCAGCTGAGCTCGTTCTTCAAGCGGGCCGCCTTTGCCCTCCGCTTCGGGGACATCAACACCCTCATCTCGGGGCAGGTCACCAGCAGGTCCCGGGTGCTCTGGGTCCGGGACATCCAGCAGCGCGTGGCCAAGGCCGCCCCCTTCCTCCAGCTCGACTCCGACCCCTACGCCGCCATCGTCGACGGCCGGATCGAGTGGATCCAGGACGCCTACACCACGACCGACCACTATCCGTACTCGCAGTTCGCCGACACCTCGGGTCTGCCCAACGGCAGCGGGCTGAACCAGAACTTCAACTACGTCCGCAACTCGGTGAAGGTCGTCGTGGACGCCTACACCGGGGACCTCAAGTTCTATGTCATGGATCGGTCGGACCCGATCGTGCAGGCCTACGCCAAGGCCTTTCCGAAGCTGTTCCTCCCGGCCTCCGCCATGAGCTCCGACCTGCGGGACCATCTCCGCTACCCCGAGGATCTCTTCCGCATCCAGACCTCGCTCTATGGGCGCTACCACATCACCGGGATCAACGACTTCTACAACGCCGCCGATGCGTGGAACGTGGCCCAGAGCGGCGGCGAGGGCCCGCCGAACGGCAGCCTGCAGACCCTGACGACCGACGCCCAGGGCTTCGTCGTGGCCGGCTCCCAGAAGCGCATGGACCCCCAGTACCTCGAGATGCGGCTGCCGGCGGCCCAGAACGCCAGCTTCCTTCTGCTGCAGGCCCTGGTGCCGATCTCCCAGGGTGACAAACAGCAGAACCTGGCCGCGTTCATGGTGGCCCAGAGCGACCCCAGCCAATACGGGCGATTGCAGGTGTTCGAGATGCCACCCG
>DASUHN010000359.1 GCA_036273495.1 Acidimicrobiales bacterium
GTGATCACCGAGCACGGGGGCCAGGGCGTGCGCACGCGCGTCGGGCACTCGTTCATCAAGGCGGTGATGGCCGACACCGGCGCCGTCTTCGGGGGTGAGCACTCGGGCCACTACTACTTCCGCGACAACTACCGGGCCGACTCGGGCCTGATCGCCGCCGTGGTGGTGCTCGAGATGCTGTCGCGCTCCGACACCCCGCTGTCGGACATGCGCCGGCCCTTCGAGCGCTACGCCGACTCGGGGGAGATCAACCGGCCGGTGGTGGACGCCGCCGCCGTGCTGGCCGCCGTCGAGGAGCACTACGGCGCCGCCGGCGCCACCCTCGACCACACCGACGGGCTGACGGTCGACCTCGGCGCCTGGTGGTTCAACCTGCGCCCGTCGAACACCGAGCCCCTGCTCCGCCTGAACCTGGAGGCGCCCGACGAGCGGTCGTGCCGCCGGCACGTGGAAGAGGTGCTCGACCTCCTCGACCGCGCCAACTCGTCCGCCTCCCCCACGAAAGGACGCTGACCGTGGCCCTCGACCCGCAGCTGCTGGCCATCCTGGCCTGCCCCGAGGACAAGGGGCCCCTCCTGTACTTCGAGTCCGAGGACAGCCTCTACAACCCGCGCCTGCGCCGGCGCTACGCCATACGCGACGACATCCCGATCATGCTGATCGACGAGGCCGAGACGCTGGGGGACGACGAGCACGAGCGGCTGGTCGCCAAGGCCGGGGCCGAGGGGATCAAGCCGACGTTCGAAGAGGGAGGTACCTCCTAGGTGGAGACGCTCCCGCTCGACAGCCTGGGGATGATGGACGTCACCCTCGGGCTGCCCGAGCAGGTCGAGGCGGCCGCCGACGCCGGGCGGGGGGTCGAGGGGCTGCCCCGGCGGGAGCTGGTCGAGAACGTCGTCGTCCTGGGCATGGGGGGCAGTGGGGTGGCCGGGGATCTGCTGCTGGCGATCGCCGCCCCGTTCATGGCCGTGCCGGTCGTGGTCGTGAAGGGCTACACCCCACCGGCGTTCGTCGGCGAGGGGACATTGGTGTTCGCCGTGTCGTTCTCCGGGGACACCGAGGAGACCCTCGAGGCCGCCACCGAGGCCGCCATGCAGGGCGCCCACATCGTGGCGGTCACCGCCGGGGGGGAGCTCGCGCACCGGGCCACGGGTTGGGGCGCCCCCGTGGTGCCGGTGCCGACGGACATCCCCCAGCCCCGCGCCGCCATCGGGGCCATGGCCATCCCCCCGCTGGTGGTGCTGGAGGAGATCGGCCTGTTCCCGGGCGCCAGCCAGTGGATCTCCCTGGCCGTCGAGCAGCTCCGGCGGCGGCGGGACCAGCTGACCGGATCGGCGGCGGTGAACCCGGCCCGGGAGCTGGCCCGGCGCATCGGGCGCACGGTGCCGCTCGTCTACAGCTCCGGGGCGGTCGGGGCTACCGCCGCCATGCGGTGGAAGAACCAGTTCAACGAGAACAGCAAGGTTCCGGCGTTCTGGAACACCTACCCGGAGCTGTGCCACAACGAGATCTGCGGCTGGGGCCAGCACGGGGACGTCACCCGCCAGCTGTTCACCGTCGTCAACCTCCGCACCGACTCCGAGCATCCCCAGGTCATGCGGCGCTTCGAGCTGGTCGACGACATCGTGCGCGAGGTCGTGGCTTCGGTCGAGGAGGTCGTGGCCCAGGGGGAGGGGGACCTGGCCCAGCTGATGGACCTGGTGCTGTTCGGTGACTGCGTGTCGCTGTACCTGGCGGCCCAGGAGGGCGTGGACCCCGGCCCGGTGCCGATCCTCGGGGAGCTCAAGGCGGCCCTGGGCGCTCTGTAGTCGCGGCGGGCACCAGGGTCCTCCGGACGGCCCCCGCCGCGGCCCCCGGTGCCCCGCCCCGGCGGCGACCCTCACTGGAGTCCGGGTGCTTCGCCTCCATTAGCTTGCGGGGCATGTCGACGACGACCGAGCCCACCACCGACTTCAAGGTGGCCGACCTGTCCCTGGCCCCCTGGGGGCGCAAGGAGATCGAGCTGGCCGAGGTGGAGATGCCCGGCCTCATGGCCCTGCGGGCCGAGCACGGTGACGCCCGCCCGCTGGCCGGGGCACGGATCACCGGGTCGCTGCACATGACCGTGCAGACCGCGGTGCTGATCGAGACCCTGGTGGCGCTCGGGGCCGACGTGCGCTGGGCCAGCTGCAACATCTTCTCCACCCAGGACCACGCCGCCGCCGCCGTGGCCGTCGGGCCGGAGGGGACCCCCGACACCCCCCGGGGGGTCCCGGTGTTCGCGTGGAAGGGGGAGTCGCTCGAGGAGTACTGGTGGTGCACCCGCCAGGCCCTGCGCTGGCCGGACGCGGCCGATCCGGGCCAGGCCGGCGGGCCCAACATGATCCTCGACGACGGCGGGGACGCCACCCTGCTGGTCCACCGCGGGGCCGAGTACGAGGCGGCGGGGGCGGTGCCGGTCGCCGCCGACGACGACAACGAGGAGTGGAAGGTGGTCCTCGACCTACTGCGCCGCATGCAGTCCGAGGACCCGAAGTACTGGACCAGGGTGGCCGACGGCGTGATGGGCGTGACCGAGGAGACCACGACCGGGGTCCACCGGCTCTACCAGATGTTCGAGCAGGGAAGCCTCCGGTTCCCGGCCATCAACGTCAACGACTCGGTCACCAAGTCCAAGTTCGACAACCTCTACGGCTGCCGCCACAGCCTGATCGACGGCATCAACCGCGCCACCGACGTGATGATCGGGGGCAAGGTGGCCGTCGTCTGCGGCTACGGGGACGTCGGCAAGGGGTGCGCAGCGTCGCTGCGGGGCCAGGGCGCCCGGGTCATGGTCACCGAGGTCGACCCCATCTGCGCCCTGCAGGCCGCCATGGAGGGCTACGAGGTCACGACCCTCGAGCGGGTCATGGAACGGGCCGACATCGTCATCTCGGCCACCGGCAACCACAACGTGATCACAGCCGAGCACATGGCCCGGATGAAGCACAACGCCATCGTCGGCAACATCGGGCACTTCGACACCGAGGTGGACATGGCCGGCCTGGGCCGGATGAGCGACGTGCGCCGGGTCAACATCAAGCCCCAGGTCGACGAGTACGTGTTCCCCGACGGGCACTCGGTCATCGTCCTGGCCGAGGGGCGCCTCTTGAACCTGGGCTGCGCGACCGGCCACCCCAGCTTCGTGATGAGCTTCAGCTTCGCCAACCAGGTGCTGGCCCAGATCGAGCTGTTCGCCCGGTCGGGGCAGTACCCGATCGGCGTGCACCTCCTGCCGAAGGTGCTCGACGAGAAGGTGGCCCGGCTGCACCTCGACTCGCTCGGCGTGAAGCTCACCCAGCTGACGCCGGACCAGGCCTCCTACATCGGCGTCCCCGTCGAGGGCCCGTACAAGCCGGACCACTATCGATACTGAGAGTGGTCAGGGGGCCTCTCAAGACCACTCTGAGTGGTGCCGATGCCTGGATGGTGCAAGGCGACCGATACCTCCAGGAAACCGAGCCGTTCGACCCGGCCTGCGCCTCCCGGCCCGCGGCGGTGGCCCGGGCACGCGCCCTGCTGGCCGCGGGGGCGTCGGTCGGCTCCTACGTGCTGGCCGGCGCCATCCTCGACGAGACGATGAGGGCTGTCTGCTGGGGCCGGCCGGCGGGGTTGGCGTAGAATCGGTGCGCATGACCGCGTGCGGGTCTGTGGTTGCAAGTCGATGCCAGTCGCAGGCGAAACGACCCACGTAAGGCGTCCGGCGGTCACCGGCCACCGGGCGCTGATCATGGTGCGGCTTAGGAGTAAGCCCTGTCCGTTGCCGGGCCGATCGGCGGCCCCCGGCGGGCAGGCGGGTGTGGGGTCAAAGACCAGGTCAGCCGCACGTGGTCATGCCATCTTCCAGCCGAGGGGGTGCCGTTGCTCGAAGTAGCCATGGCCTGCCGTCACGCCGAGGTCCCCGCTGACGTCAAGCTCGCCGCCGAGTCCAAGCTGGTGAAGCTGGAACGCTTCCTCGAGGGGATGGAGCGGGCCCTGGTCCGCTTCAGCGAGGAGCAGAATCCCCGCATCCACGACCGCGAGGTCTGCGAGGTGACCATGGAGGGCCACGGCCACGTGGTCCGGGCCCGGGCCTCCGGGCCCGACATGCTGACCGCCGTCGACCGGGTCGTCGACAAGCTCGAGCTGCGCCTGGTCCGCCTCAAGGGTCGCCTGGTCGGACGATCCCATCCTCGTCGTCAGGCCCCGGTAGACTAGTTACTA
>DASUHN010000360.1 GCA_036273495.1 Acidimicrobiales bacterium
AGTCCTTCGAACCCATGTCGTGACCGGAGGAGAACAGCGGACCGGCCCCGCCCAGGATGACCACCCGGACCTGGTCGTCGGCCGCGGCCTCGAGAAAGGCGTCCCCCAGATCGACCAGGAGGCCGCGGTGCTGGGCGTTGCGGGCCTCGGGCCGGTTGAGCATGATCCGGGCGATCCGGCCCTCATCCAGCGTCTCGTAGCTGACGTACTTGTACTCCCCCACGACGGGTCCCTCCCTGGGTCCGGCTGCGAAAGCCGGATCTTAGGAGGCTCAGCCGACCCGGGCGCTCTGGCCGCCGTCGACCGGCAGGACCACCCCGGTGACGAATCCGGCCTCGTCGGAGTGCAGGTACAGGGCGGCGTGGGCCACGTCCCACGCCGTGCCCATCCGGCCCCGGAGGGGCACCACCCGGTCCCGCCGGGCGCGGACCTCCTCCGGTGGCAGGCCCTCCTCGGCGGCGATGCCCTCGATGGCCATCGGCGTGTCGATGAGCCCGGGCATGATCGTGTTGACCCTGATCCCGTGGCGGGCATTGGCCAGTGCCAGCGACTGGCCGAGGGCGTTCATGCCCGCCTTGGAGATCTTGTAGGCGGTGAGCGGAGTGGCGGCCACCGCTGCCAGCGACGAGATGTTCACGATGCTCCCGCTTCCCTGCTCACGCATGTGTGGCAGCGCCGCCTGGCACGACAGCATGCAGCCCTTGAGGTTCACGCGCAGGATGCGGTCGAACGCCTCCTCGGTCAGCCGGTTCGGGCTGGCGTCACCTCCGCCGATCCCCACGTTGTTGTGCAGGAAGTCCACCCGGCCGAAGGCATCCATGCATGCCTCGACATAGCGGGCGCAGTCCTCGGCACGGGTCCAGTCGGCGGGGACGATCTCGGTCGTCCCGCCCTCGAGAGCGATCATGGCGGCGGTCTCGTCGGCGGACGCCAGGTCGCGGTCCACGAGGAGGAGGCGGGCACCCTCGCGGGCGAACAGCACCGCCGCCGCCCGGCCGTTTCCTATGGTCTCGCCGGGCGTCTGCCCGGCCCCGACGACGATGCCGGTCTTGCCCTCCAGTCGCACGGGCGTTCTCCTCGCGCTCAGCGGCCCCGGAACCGCACCAGGTCGGGGCCGATCTCGTCCACGGTCCGGCAGCCGGCCAGGGCCATGGTGCGCCTGACCCCGGCGTCGAGCAGGCCGATCACGTGGTCCACACCCTGCTCGCCCCCAGCACCCAGCGCGTACAGGTAGGCCCGGCCCGCCATCACCGCCCGGGCCCCTAGGGCCAGGGCCTTCACGATGTCCGATCCCCGCCGCACGCCGCCGTCGCAGATCAGCTCCACCCTGTCCCCCACCGCCTCGGCGACAGGGGCCAGCAGCTCGACCGGCGGGGGCGCCCCGTCGAGCTGGCGGCCCCCGTGGTTGGAGAGGGCCACGGCGTCCACGCCGACGGTGGCGGCGGTGCGCGCGTCCTCCACCCGCTGCACACCCTTGAGGACGATCGGGCCCGACCACGCCTCGCGGATCCATTCGAGGTCGGACCAGGAAAGCGACGCGTCGAACTGCTCGTTGATGAAGTCGGCCAGGGCCACGGCCTCCCCTGCGCCGGGGCCGGCGGAGGCGGCGTCGGTGCTGACGCTGGCCGCCACGTTGGCGAACACGATGGGCTCGCCGCGCACGAACGCCCACGTCCAGCCCGGGTGGAGCAGGCCGTCGACCAGGGTGGCGGGACCTACCGTCGGCGGCAGGGTGAACCCCCTGCGCACGTCGCGCTCCCTGCGCCCGAGCACCGGGGTGTCGACGGTGAGGACGATGGCCTCGTACCGGCACGTCGTTGCCCGGGCCAGCATGTCGCGCACCAACCCCCGGTCCTTCCAGACGTAGACCTGGAACCACTTCGGACCCTCCGAGCAGGCCGCCACCTCCTCGATGGACCGGGTCGACAGCGTCGACAGCACGTACGGCAGCCCGGCGCGGGCGGCGGGGCGCGCCACGTCCAGCTCACCACCGGGGGTGGCGATGCGGGTGAAGCCGGTGGGCGCCAGCACCAGCGGGATGGGCAGCGGCCGGCCGAGCAGGGTGGTGGAGGGGTCGACCT
>DASUHN010000361.1 GCA_036273495.1 Acidimicrobiales bacterium
CCGGCCGGGCTGGAACATCTGGGCCGACCGCGCCCCGGGTGGGGAGACACCCGCCGAGGTGGGCCGGCGCGCCGACCGGGTGGTGGAGCGGGTCGGCGGTCTGCTGGAGGGGGACGCCGGGGACGTGGTGCTGTTCTCCCACGGCCACTTCCTGCGCGTCCTGGGCGCTCGGTGGGTGGGGCTGGAATGGGGCCGGGCCCTGGTGCTCGACGCCGGGGCGGTCTCGGTGCTCGGCCACGAGCGGGAGACCCCGGAGCTTCTGCTGTGGAACATGAGACCGACGGCCGCCGGCGGGGCCGGGGCCCCGCCGTCCGGAGGAGCCGGGGCGTAGGGGGCCCGGGCGGGCTGCTACGTCAGCTGACCATCCGGGTGTCGGACTCGGACAGCCGCTGGGCCATGGCCTCGAGCATCTTGTGGGCGATCGTCGGCACGTCCTCGATCATGGCCGAGAGCTCCCGCTGGCCCAGGACCAGCAGGTCCATGTCGGTATCGGCGGTGATGGTCGAGTTGCGGGGCAGCCGGCCCAGGAGCGAGAGCTCCCCGAAGTACTGACCGGGTCCCAGGCTGGCGATCTTGCGGTTGTTCCGCCGGACGGTGGCCTGCCCGGCGCGGATCACGAAGAACTCCCGGCCCGTCTCCCCCTCGGTGGTGAGCACCCGTCCCGCCGGGACCTCGATCTCGTCACAGCTCCGGGCCACCCGGGCCAGCTCCTTGCGCGAGCAGGCCGAGAACAGCCACGTGTCCCCCAGATGGTCGATCTTCTTGTCTGCAGCCATTGCGCGAATCGTACAGAGGAGTCCGCTATGTCTGCCCGGACGGGGCCCCGCCGGCCTGCTCGGCGACCCGGCGGGCCCGGGCCGCCACCTCGTCGGGGTCCCCCAGCCAGCGGCGGTCCAGGACCCGGCATGGATCCCCGGGGTCCAGGTCGTAGACCCGGGGCACCCCGGTGGGGACCTCCAGGCCCACGATCTCCGAGTCCGGGATCCCCTCGAGGTGCTTGATCAGGGCCCGCAGCGAGTTGCCGTGGGCCACCACCAGGACCTCCCGGCCGTCGGCCAGGTCGGCGCAGATCGCCTCGTGCCAGTACGGAAGGAGCCGGGCCACCACGTCGGCCAGGCACTCGGTGGAGGGCAGCTGGTCCCGGGGGACCGCCCGGTAGCGGGGGTCGCGGGTGGGGAGCATGTCGGAGCCCTCGTCCAGCTCGGGCGGGGGCACGTCGTAGCTCCGCCGCCACAGCTTCACCTGGTCGGCCCCGAAGCGCTCGGCGGTCTCCTTCTTGTCCAGGCCCTGGAGCCCCCCGTAGTGGCGCTCGTTGAGCCGCCAGTGGCGGACCGTCGGGAGCCAGCTCATCCCCATCTCCCGGAGGGCCAGGTCGGCGGTGCGGACCGCCCGGGTGAGGACGCTCGTGTAGACGACCTGGGGGGCGAGGGCGGCGGTGGCCATGAGCCGGCCGGCTTCGCCCGCCTCCTTCTCCCCGGTGGGGGACAGGTCCACGTCGACCCAGCCCGTGAACAGGTTCCGGAGGTTCCACTCGCTCTCCCCGTGGCGGAGAAGGGCGAGGCGGGGCACGGGAAAACGCTACCGCCGGCCGGGGAATAGCATCTCAGGCAGACAGGTTGATATGACCACGCTCAAGTTTGTTAGCATTCCACCAACGAAAGAGAATCAGGGAGGCAAGTAGCCCATGCCCAAGGCAGTAGGCATCGACCTCGGCACCACCAACTCCGTCGTGGCGGTCCTGGAGGCCGGAGAGCCCACGGTCATCCCCAACGCCGAAGGGGGTCGCACCACTCCGTCCGTGGTCGGCTTCGCCAAGGGCGGGGAGGTCCTGGTGGGCGAGGTCGCCAAGCGCCAGGCCATCACCAACCCCGACCGGACCATCCGGTCCGTCAAGCGGCACATGGGGACCAGCTGGACGACCGACCTGGACGGCAAGTCGTACACGGCCCAGGAGATCTCGGCCCGCATCCTCATGAAGCTCAAGAGGGACGCCGAGGCGTACCTCGGGGACACCGTCAACCAGGCCGTGATCACCGTCCCCGCCTACTTCGACGACGCCCAGCGCACCGCCACCAAGGAGGCGGGCCAGATCGCCGGGCTCGAGGTGCTGCGCATCATCAACGAGCCGACCGCGGCCGCCCTGGCCTACGGGCTCGACAAGGAGGGCGCCGACCAGACCGTCCTGGTGTTCGACCTCGGCGGCGGGACCTTCGACGTCTCGGTGCTCGAGATCGGTGAGGGCGTGTTCGAGGTGAAGTCCACCTCCGGGAACACCCATCTCGGGGGCGACGACTGGGACCAGCGGGTCATCGACTGGCTCGTGACCTCGTTCAAGAACACCGAGGGCGTCGACCTCTCCAACGACAAGATGGCCCTCCAGCGCCTGAAGGAGGCGGCGGAGAAGGCCAAGATCGAGCTGTCGCAGGTGATGGAGACGACCATCAACCTGCCGTTCATCACCGCCACGTCCGACGGCCCCAAGCACCTCGAGATGAGCCTCTCGCGGGCCAAGTTCAACGAGCTGACCGCCGACCTCGTGGAGGCGTGCCGGGGCCCGTTCGACCAGGCGATCTCCGATGCCGGCCTCAAGAAGGAGCAGGTCGACCACGTGATCCTGGTCGGGGGCTCCACCCGGATGCCCGCCATTCAGGACCTGGTGAAGAGCCTGACCGGCAAGGACCCCCACAAGGGCGTGAACCCGGACGAGGTCGTGGCCGTGGGCGCCGCCATCCAGGCCGGCGTGCTGAAGGGCGAGGTCAAAGACGTCCTGCTCCTCGACGTCACCCCGCTGTCGCTCGGCATCGAGACCAAGGGCGGCGTCATGACCAAGCTCATCGAGCGCAACACGACCATTCCCACCAAGCGGACCGAGGTGTTCACCACCGCCGAGGACGCCCAGCCGTCGGTGGAGATCCACGTGCTGCAGGGTGAGCGTGAGATGGCGATGTACAACAAGACGCTCGGCAAGTTCCAGCTCGTCGACCTGCCTCCCGCCCCCCGGGGGGTGCCGCAGATCGAGGTCACCTTCGACATCGACGCCAACGGCATCGTCCACGTGGCGGCCAAGGACCGGGCCACGGGCAAGGAGCAGTCGATGACCATCACCGGCCAGTCGTCCCT
This sequence comes from Acidimicrobiales bacterium, assembly GCA_036273495.1. NCBI lineage: Bacteria > Bacillati > Actinomycetota > Acidimicrobiia > Acidimicrobiales > Acidimicrobiales bacterium. Next base: position 3,121 of record DASUHN010000361.1, read on the forward strand.
GTCCAAGGACGAGATCGACCGCATGGTCCGCGACGCCGAGGCCCATGCCGCCGACGACCGCCGGCGCAAGGAGGAGGCCGACGCGCGCAACGCCGCGGACTCGCTCGTCTACCAGACCGAGAAGCTGCTCCAGGAGCAGGGGGAGAAGTTCAGCGGGGACGAGAAGACCCAGGTCGAGTCGGGCCTCACGACCCTCAAGGAGGCGCTCAACGGCAGCGACGTGGAGGCCTTGCGCAGCGCCACCGAGACGCTGATGAAGGCCAGCCAGAGCTTCGCCTCCCGCCTGTACGAGCAGTCGTCCTCCGAGTCGGCCGCGGCCGGCGCCTCCGGGCCCTCGGCCCCCTCGGACGATGAGGT
>DASUHN010000362.1 GCA_036273495.1 Acidimicrobiales bacterium
AAGGAGAACCTGCGCGAGGTGTCGGCCGACGAGGGCCTGCGCCCCTGCGGCATCTGCCGGCCGCTCGAGGAGGACTAGGCGTGGCCCTGCTCGAGGTCAACGGCGTCGACGTCCGCTTCGGCGGGGTCCACGCCCTGCGCGGGGTGGACCTGACCGTCGAGGACCGGACCGTTACCGGGCTCATCGGTCCCAACGGCGCCGGCAAGACGACGTTGTTCAATGTGGTGTGCGGGCTGCAGGAGCCGCACTCGGGCACGGTCGTGCTCGAGGGAAAGGACATCGGCCGCAAGAAGGCACACCAGCGGGCCCGGCTCGGCATAGCCCGGACCTTCCAGCGCCTCGAGGTGTTCGGCTCGCTGTCCGCCCGCGCCAACATCCTGGTGGCCGCCGAGGTGCGGCGCCGCTGGGCTCGCGACGGCAGCGATCCCCGCGGCGTGGCCGACGAGATCCTCGAGCTGGTGGGGCTGACCTCGGTGGCCGAGGAGCAGGTCGACGCCATGCCGACCGGGCTGGCCCGGCTGGTCGAGCTGGGCCGGGCCCTGGCCACCCGCCCGCGGGCGCTCCTCCTCGACGAGCCGTCGTCGGGCCTGGACGAGTCCGAGTCGGAGTCCTTCGGCCGGCTGCTCACCGACCTGGCCGCAGGTGGGCTGGGCATCCTGCTCGTCGAGCACGACATCGATCTCGTCATGGCGGTGTGCGTCCGGATCCACGTGCTCGACTTCGGGCAGATCCTGGCGGTCGGCACCCCGGCCGAGATCCAGCGCAACGAGTCGGTGCGAGCCGCCTACCTGGGCGTGGGGGACGATGCGGAGAGCGAGATCGTCGAGACCGCCACGGTCTGACCGCCGGCGGCGCCCTGCCGGTCAGCCGTGCAGGCGGTTGGCGGCGCGGATCAGCAGGGCGGGGTCGGTGGCGTACATCAGCAGCGACGCCCCGTCGTTGACGTCGACGTTGAGCGAGCTGGCGTAGAGGTCCAGCGACAGCCACCCGACCCGGCCCCCCGCCAGCTGTTCGCGGATGCCCCGGTGGGGTCCGGGGCCGGGCCCGTAGTCGAGCTCCAGCAGCTGGTGGCCCGGCCCCACGTACATCTCCTTGGTCGTGAACGTGGGCTGGCCCGTGGCCCCGGACACCTGGCCCGAGATGTACGCGGGGCCGAGGCTGAAGCCAGCGGGCGGGTCAAGGCGCGGGATGATGCCCTTCAGGTGGTCCGGGGCGATCGCCTGCGACACGACCGGCGGCTTGCCGGTGGTGGGAAGGCGGGGGTTGGGGGCAAAGGTGTCGGCCGTCGGCGTGAAGTGGGGCTGGAACGAGGTGGCCACCATCCGCTCGGCCAGCTTCCCGTTCAGATACCAGACCTGGCGCAGGATCACCCCGGTGCGGTCCAGGCACAGCTCGGCGCGGGACGATCCGGTCGGGGCAGAGACCTGCTGGCCGGCCGGCTCCCCGGTGAGGACGCGCGTGCACGTCCGGCCGGCCACCCGGTCGGTGCCCACCACTGCGGCTGAGGCGCGATCGATCCCCCAGTCGAGCGGCAGCACGGGCTGGGCGTCCGACACGGCCCGCTGCCGGCCCTGGCTGAGCAGGAACCACCCCGGCCGGCTGCCGTTGGCCGACCAGTCCCAGAGACCCTGGTCGTTGGTGAGCTCGGCGGCCACGATCTTGCCGCCGCGCCGGGTGATGTCCTTGCCGTTCCACGGCCGCTGCACGGTGATCTGCTCGGTGTTGTGGACCCCGCCCTGGTAGGTGACGGCGTAGGTCACCGAATAGGACGCGGTCGGCTCGTCGGCCGGGACATAGGGCTGGCGGAAGGGCTGGGGGGCGCCCGTCCACAGCGCGCCGAGAAGGAAGGTGGCGGCACCGACGAGAACGGCCATCCGGGCCCGGCGGAACTGGCGGCGCCGGACTGTGACCCGCTGGCTGCGCGCCGCCCGGCGCTGGCGCTCGTCCTGACGCCGGGCCCGCTCCTCGGCCCTCCGGTCCGCCCGGCGCCCAGCCGCCCGGGTCGCCTGTCGCGACGGTGCTGACCGGGCCATGGCCCCGGGAACCTACCAAGCAGGCCTCGGCGCAGCCGGTCATGACCGGCGCCAGGAAGCGGGGGATCGCCGTCGATCGGCCGGGCCGGGAACGACTCGGAGCCGGCCTCTCGGCCGGCTCCGGTCGTAGAAGTATCTGGATGTCACCGATCACCACGGCAGGCGACAACGGAACCCGATCAGTTGGGAGCCGCCCTGTCGGCGGCCGCCCCCGTAGGGACGGCGCGCTGCGACCCGCGTTGGAAAGTCCGCGGCGCCTACCCTGGCGTCAGCCGGTGCTGCCCCAGGTCCGGGGAGGACCTAGGGCGGGGAGCAGCCGGGCGGACCACTCTCCTCGCTCGAGCTGGTCGTGTGCACGTCCATGCTCCTTTCGGTGCCTGGTGTCATTTTGCCCACCGACCGGCGCCTGTAGTCAAGGGTCCAACGGCATCTTCGCCGAGCTGTCACATTCGATCGCCGCCGCAGCCGTCAGCGCACGGTGCGGAAGAAGGCCCGCACGTCCTCGACGAAGCGCTCCGGCTGCTCGAAGGCGGCAAAGTGGCCGCCCTTGTCCGGCTCGCTGAAGAACCGCAGGTCGGTGAAGCGCTTCTCCGCCCAGCGCCGCGAGGTCCGGAAGATCTCCTTCGGGAACACCGAGATCCCGCTCGGGACGGTGACGGGATCCAGGCCCACGCTGCTGAAGCTCTCCCAGTACATCCGCGCCGACGACGCCCCGGAGTCGGTGAGCCAGTACAGCATCACGTTGTCGAGCAGCTCGTCGCGGGTGAGGACGTTCTCGGGGTGGCCGTCGCAGTCGGTCCACGCCCAGAACTTCTCGACGATCCAGGCCCCCTGGCCGGCCGGCGAGTCGGCCAGCCCGTAACCGAGGCTCTGGGGCCGGGTCGACTGCTGCTTGGAGTACCCGGAGTCCCAGCGGTCGTAGTGGCCCATCCCGTCGAGCGCCGACTGCTCGCCGTCGGTCAGCTCGGCGACGTCGTCGGGGCCCGGCGGGCAGATGGCCATGTTCACGTGGAGACCGACGCAGTGCTCGGGGTCCTGCTGTCCGATCGAGGTCGTCACCATGGCACCCCAGTCCCCGCCCTGGGCGCCGTAGCGCTCGTAGCCGAGGGCGGCCATCAGCTGCGCCCACGCCCGGGCCACCCGCTGCACCCCCCAGCCGGGGCGGGTGGGCTTCTCCGAGAAGCCGTAGCCGGGAAGGGCGGGGCAGACCACGTGGAAGGCGTCCTCGGGCCGGCCACCATGGGCCGGGGGGTCACTTAGGGGGCCGATCACCTTGGAGAACTCGACGACCGAGCCGGGCCAGCCGTGGGTGAGGACGAGCGGCAGGGCGCCGGGGTGGGGGGATCGGACGTGGAGGAAGTGGATGGCCAGGCTGTCCTCGCCGCCACCGTCGACGGGAGCCCGGTGGCTGCCCCAGCCGTTGAGGGCCGCCTCGCACCGACGCCAGTCGTAGCGATCGGCCCAGTAGGAGCAGAGGTCCTTCACGTAGTCGAGGGGGATCCCCTGCGACCAGTCGTCCACGGTCTCCCGATCGGGCCAGCGGGTGCGCGCCAGCCGCTCCCGCAGATCGGCGAGGTCGGACTCCTCGACGGCGATGGTGAACGGCGTGATCTCGGCTGCTCCGGTCGTCATGAGCGGAGGCTAGACACGACCTGCCGGATCCGCACCGGGGCCCCGTATCCTGCGCCGATGAACGATCCCCGCCGGGAGCTGACCGCGGCCGACCTCGTCATCCGGGCGCTGTCCCAGCCGGGGGACCAGCCCGCCATCCTGCTCGGAGACGCGGTGCTGACCGTCGGCGCCCTGCGCGACCAGGTGAGCCGGATCAGCCAGGCGTACGCGTCGATGGGCATCGGCGTGGGAAGCCCGGTGGCGGTGCTGTCGTCCAACCGGCCCGAGGTGGTGGCGGTAGGGCAGGCCAACCAGATCACCGGCGCCCGCTCGCTGGCCCTGCACCCCTACGGCTCGCTCGACGACCACGTCTACGTGATCGACGACGCCGAGATCGAGACCCTCGTGTTCGATCCCGGCACCTACTCGGAGCGCGCCGCCGCCCTCCTCGAGCGCTGCCCCCGGCTCAGCCGTCTGCTGGCCATGGGTCCGTCGGAGGTCGGCCAGGACCTGCTGGCGGCAGCGGAGCGGTTCTCGGCGCGCCCGCTGCGCCCGCCGGACGTCGACCCCGACGCCGTGTCGGGACTCTCGTACACGGGGGGCACGACCGGCCGGCCCAAGGGGGTGATGGGGACGTCCCGGGGGGCCACGCGCATGACCATGATCCAGATGGCGGAATGGGACATCCCCGCCGCGCCCCGGTTCCTCATCAGCACGCCTCTGAGCCACGCCGGGGCCGCCTTCCTCACCCCGACCCTCCTGCGGGGCGGAGCGCTGGTCGTCCTGCCGGGGTTCGATCCCGAGGGGTTCCTCGACGCCGTGCAGCGCCACCGGGTCACCGCCACCATGCTCGTGCCGACGATGATCTACGCCCTCCTCGACCATCCCGCCCTGGAGAAGGTCGACCTCTCCAGCCTCGAGGCGGTCTACTACGGGGCCTCGGCCATCTCCCCCACCCGCCTGGCCGAGGCGATCGGGCGCTTGGGCCCGATCTTCTTCCAGTTCTACGGCCAGGCCGAGTGCCCGATGGCCATCACCGCCCTCCGCCGCGAGGAGCACCTCGTCGACGACCCGGGCCGGCTGGCGACCTGCGGGCGACCGGTGCCGTGGGTGCGCGCCGGTCTGTTCGACGACGACATGCACGAGGTCGAGCCCGGCCAGGCGGGGGAGATCTGCGTCCAGAGCCCCATGGTCATGAAGGGCTACTGGAAGAAGCCCGACGAGACGGCCGAGGCCTTCCGCGGCGGCTGGCTGCACACCGGGGACGTGGCCACCGCCGACGAGTTGGGCTACCTAACGATCGTGGACCGCAAGAAGGACATGATCGTGACAGGCGGGTTCAACGTCTACCCCCGCGAGGTGGAAGACGTCATCGCCACCCATCCGGGCGTGGCCCAGGTGGCGGTGATCGGGGTGCCGGACGACCGCTGGGGGGAGGCGGTGAAGGCGGTGGTCGTCGCCCGGCCCGGCGCCGAGGTCGACGAGCGGGAGCTGATCGGCATGGTCAAGGAGCGCAAGGGCTCGGTCTACGCGCCGAAGTCGGTCGACTTCTCGGAGAGGATCCCGGTCACCGGGCTGGGCAAGCCCGACAAGAAGGCGCTGCGCGACGAGTACTGGGGGGAAGCCGGCCGCCGCGTCAACTGACCGCCGGCGTCGGCGCTCGCCTACCATCTGACCGTGCGCTACGGAGCCGGCATCGACACGTCCGCCCCCATACCGGAGATCGTGGAGCAGGTGCGGAGCCTGGCGGCGGCGGGGTTCCGCTCCGCCGGCTGCTCGCAGATCTTCGGCTACGACGCCATGACCCTTCTGGCCGTGGTCGGCAGCCAGGTGCCCGACATCGAGCTGATGACCGCGGTGGTCCCGACCTACCCGCGCCATCCCATCGTCATGGCGGCTCAGGCCCTGACCGTCCAGGCCGCCACCGGGGGACGGTTCACCCTGGGCATCGGCCTGTCGCACCAGATCGTCATCGAGGGCATGTTCGGCCACAGCTTCGAGCGCCCCGCCCGGCACATGCGCGACTACCTGAAGGCGCTGATGCCGCTGCTCCATGACCGCAAGGTGGACTACACCGGCCCCACCCTCAAGGCCTCGACGATGATGCCGCTGGAGTTCGACGGGCCCGCCCCCCAGGTACTGGTGGCGGCGCTGGCCCCGACCATGCTCGAGCTGGCGGGGACCCTGGCCGACGGGACGATCACCTGGATGGCCGGCCCCGCCACGATCGGGTCCCACATCGTCCCCGGCATCACCAAGGCGGCCGAGGCCGCCGGGCGCCCCGCTCCGCGTGTCGTGGTGGCGCTACCGGTGTGCGTCACCGCCGATCCGGACGGCGCCCGGCAGCGGGCCGACCAGACCTTCTCGATCTACGGCCAGCTCCCGTCGTACCGGGCCATGCTCGACCGCGAGGGCGCGGCCGGCCCGGGCAACGTGGCGATCGTCGGGGACGAGGACGCGGTAGCCCACCAGCTGGCGGCGCTCGACGACGCCGGCGCCACGGACTTTGGCCAGTCCGTTCGGCACGCCGGAGGAGATGAGCCGGACGATGGACCTGCTGGGGAGCCTCGCCCGCGCCGGCTGAGGCTGCCCGGTGGCGTCAGGCGGGCCGGCGGCGGGACAAGCCCAGGCCGTTGTCGCGCATGACCAGGCGGCACTCCTCGTCGGTGTAGTCGAAGTTCTGGAGGTCCTTGACGTAGCTGGTCGGCTCGGCCAGCCCCTCGGCGTGGGGGTAGTCCGAGCCCATCAGCAGGTGGTCGGGGCCGAGCAGCTCCTTGAGCTCCCCCAGGGCGTCCTCGTAGAACGGGGACACCCACACGTGGCGCCGGAAGGTCTCCCGTGGATCCTCGGGGTAGGCCTTGGGGGTCTGACCGAAGGACTTGGTCAGCTTCTCGTAGAGGTGGAACACCCAGTCCGACCCGGTCTCGATCGAGGCCAGCCGGAGGTTCGGGAAGCGGGCGAACAGCCGGTGGGCCAGCAGGTTGGCGAAGGTGTCCTGGATCGCCTGCGAGGAGGCCAGGGCCCGGAACGGGTTCTGGCGGAACGCCTCGGTCTCGGCTTTCTCACCCCAGTCGGCCAGGTAGCTCGAGTAGCGGCTGTCCCCACCGTGGTAGCAGACAGTGACGCCGGACTCGTTGGCCAGGCCCCAGAAGCCGTCGTAGACGGGATCGGCGGGGGACACGCCCCGGCCGTTCACCACGATCGGACCCGCCACCATCACGATGAACCTGGCGTCGTGGTCCAGGGCCCACTGCAGCTCGCGCACCGCGTTGTCGGCGTCCACCAGCGTCATGTACGGAGCGGCGAAGATCCGCTCCCGGTAGGCGAACCCCCAGTCCTCGTCCATCCAGCGGTTGAAGGCCCGGAAGGCGGCCATGATGGCCGGGACGTCGTCGATCAGGGCCTGCTCCATGCCCACGCCGAGGGTCGGCAGGAAGATGGCCCCCTCGATGCCCTGGTCGTCCATGAGGGCCAGGCGGGCGTCGCGGTTCTGGTACTCGGGGTGGTCGGCCAACCGGTCGAGGTCCCCGAACAGCTCGCGGGTGTCGGCCCCCCTCGGATTGCGGCCCCGGAAGTACTCGTCCAGCGCGCCGGGCTTGGAGACCGGGTCCCAGGTGGGGTTGGGGATGAAGCGGTTGACCCGACCGCCGACGAGGAGGCGGGTCTTGCCGTCCACCTCCGCCCACTGCATGGCCCGCTTGCGGAACTCCGGCTCGATATGGCGGGTGAAGGCGTCGCGCGCCTCGTAGTAGTGGTTGTCGGCGTCGAAGGCCTTGAAGTCGATGTTGGCCATGTTGGGCTCCTGCGGGTTTAGAGGTTCCAGACGCGCCGGGCGTTGCCGAACAGCATCAGCTCCCGCTCCGGCTGGGGCACTCCGGCAAACTGCTCGGCCACGATCGAGCGGGACTCGGGCCAGGTGGTCGGGGGGTGGGGATAGTCGGTCGACCACATCAGGTTCTCGACGCCCAGCCGGTGGCGGAGGAACTGGACGGCGTCGGGCTCCTTGATGAAGGTCAGGTACACGTTGCGGTGGAAGTACCAGCTCGGAAGCTCCTTGAGCTCCGGGTACTCGTAGCCCTGCCACTGCACCATGTCGTCGACGAAGTACAGGTACCACGCCACCCAGCCGAGCCCCGACTCCACGAAGACGATCTTCAGCTCGGGGAAGCGCTCGAGCACCCCGGTGAGCAGCCACATGCCGAGGGCCTCGGTGGTGCTGGGAGGGATGCAGGGAATGGTGGCGGCCAGGTTCGGGGTCGGGTCCCGCTTGGCCATGTCGTCGAGGGAGGTGTTGAGGCCGATGTGGAAGGTCATCGGCAGGCCGGTCTCTTGCACGACGGACCACAGGGGGTCGTACACCGGGTCCCAGTAGTCGGGCATGCCGACCTCGCGGGGGAACACCGGCAGCTGCAGCGACTTGGCTCCGACCGACGCCAGGCGCTGCACCTCCTTCACCGCGAAGCCGATGTCGTTGATCGGGATCTGGTAGTTGACGACGAGTCGGGCCGGGTCGGTCGCCTCGAAGTCCCGGAGGGTGTCGTTGAAAGCCCGGGTGGCCTCGAAGCTGCCGCTCTCCATCATGTAGAGGTAGCGGTAGGCCGACAGCTCGCAGTACATGACCTCGGTCTGCACCCCGTCGAGATCCATGTCCTTGAGCCGCTCGATCGGGTCGTGGGTGCCCGGCCGGCCCAGGGCCCGGCCCGGGAACTTCATGGCCCCCTGGTTGGCCTTGGCCGCCCCGCCCCCGAGGAACACGGCCATGAAGCGCCGGTAGGCGTCGTCGTAGTCCTCGTGGAACTTGGAGGCCAGGTACTTCTTGACGTGGCCGTGCTTGACCGTGACGTGGGAGTCCGACGAGATCAGCGTGTCCGTGGTCACGGCCGTGCCCCCCGCACCAGATGACCGGGCCGGGCCCCGGTCTCCTCCCCGTCGTGGAGGACCACCTCGCCCGAGACGACGGTGTCGACGTAACCCTCGGCCCGCTGCAGGAGGCGACGCCCGCCCGCGGGCAGGTCGTGGGCCAGCCGGGGGACGTCGAGGCGCAGGGCGGGCAGGTCGATCACGTTCAGGTCGGCCTTGGCGCCGGCGCGCACCACGCCCCGGTCGGGCATGCCGTACAGCTGAGCGGTGTCGTGGGTCATCTTCTTGATCACGTACTCGATCGGCAGCCGCGGGCCCCGGGTGCGGTCGCGCACCCAGTGGGTGAGCATGAACGTCGGGATCGACGCGTCGCAGATGATCCCGCAGTGGGCGCCGCCGTCACCCAGGCCGAGCGCCCCCTGGGGATGCATGAGCATCTCCCTGATGGCGTCGGCGTTGCCCTCGCTGTAGTTCAGCAGCGGGAAGACCAGGAAAGCCCGCCCGTCGTCGGCCAGCAGGGCGTCGTACAGCACCTCCTCGGGCGTGCGGCCCTCGGCCGCGGCCATGGCGGCGATCGAGCGCTCCGGTCCCGGCTCGTAGTCCACCGGGTTCCCGAGGACGAACATCTTCTCGTAGCTCGAGCGCACGAAGCTGGCGAAGGCGTTGCGCCCCTCCGGCTCTTCGGCCAGGAGGCGCTGGCGGAAAGCCGGGTCGCGCATGGCCGCCACCCGCTCGGCGAGGGGGCGGTCGGCTATGGCCCGGTACGACGGGTGGTCGAGGAAGGCGTGGGTCGTCTGCAGCCCGACGAGCAGGCCGAAGGGCCGCCCGGCCACCTGCGGGTACACCTGGGCCCCGGCGCCGACGGCGCCCACCGACACCTCGAACAGCTCCCGCCAGAGGTCGGGAGCGGCGTCGACCTGCAGCAGGGCAAAGGTCACCGGGCGGCCGATGGCCTTGGACAACCGCCACATCCAGTCGACCTCGTCCTTGGGCCGGACGATGTCCTCCCCCGCCGAGCCCGCCGGCGCCAGCTCGAAGATCCCCCGCCCGGCCCGGCGCAGGGCGTCACCGATCCCGAACAGCTCGTCCTCGGCGGCAAAGGTGCCCGGCACCGGCTCCCCGTCGATGGCCCGGTGGGCCAGGGTGCGCGAGGTCGAGAAGCCCAGGGCCCCGGCGCGCAGGCCCTCCTCGACGATGACGGACATGGCGGCGATGTCCTCGGCACCGGCCGGCTCGTTGCGCGCCCCCCGCTCTCCCATCACGTAGGCGCGCACGGCGCCGTGGGGAACCTGGGTGCCGACGTCGATCGTGTGGGGCAGCCGGTCCAGGGCGTCCAGGTACTCGGGGAACGACTCCCAGCCCCAGGTGATGCCCTCGGCCAGGGCGGTGCCGGGAATGTCCTCCACCCCCTCCATCAGCCCGATGAGCCAGTCCTCGGAGCCGGGCCGGACGGGGGCGAAGCCCACCCCGCAGTTGCCCATCACGACCGTCGTCACCCCGTGCCACGCCGACGGCGCCAGCAGCGGGTCCCACGTGGCCTGGCCGTCGTAGTGCGTGTGGATGTCG
>DASUHN010000363.1 GCA_036273495.1 Acidimicrobiales bacterium
ACTCCCAGCGTTCCCGCCCGCAGCCGGGGAGGGGCGGACTGGAGAAGGCGGGCCGCCTGCCGGCTCATGCCCGCGGAGATGTTCTTCCCGGTGGGGACGAGCGGCATGGCCATCGAGGAGGTCGCCTCCGCCAAGCAGGTATGCGGTGGCTGCGAGGTGAGTGGCCCGTGCCTCGAGTTCGCTCTCGAGACCCGCCAGGAGTTCGGGGTCTGGGGCGGCAGGGACGAGGACGAGCGCCGCGAGATGGTTCGCCGGGCCAAGGCCAACCCCGTCCTGCGCTGAGCCCCGAGGAGGCGCTCGACCGCATCGCGTTCCTGCTGGAGCGCACCCGCCAGCCCACCCCCCGGGTTCGCGCCTTCCGACGGGCGGCGGCCGTGGTGCGCAAGCTGCCCGAGGGGGAGCTCTCCCAGCTGGTGCGCTCGGGGCGGCTGCGGGCCCTGCCCGGCATCGGGGAGTCGACCGAGCGGGTGATCGTCGAGGCCCTGCGCGGCGAGGTCCCCGCCTACCTGGCCCGGCTGGAGCAGGAGCCGGTTCCCGAGGCCGCCCCCGAGGCCACCGCCCTGCGCGCCGCCCTGCGGGGGGACTGCCACAGCCACTCCGACTGGTCCGACGGCGGCAGCCCGATCGAGGAGATGGCCGGCGCGGCCCGCGGTCTCGGCCACGAGTACTGGGCCCTCACCGACCACTCGCCCCGGCTCACGGTGGCCCACGGCCTCGACGCTGAACGGCTCCGCCGGCAGATCGAGGTGGTCGACGAGCTGAACGAGCGGGCCGCACCCGGTTTCCGGGTCCTGAAGGGGATCGAGGTCGACATCCTCGAGGACGGGAACCTGGATCAGGATCCCGGTCTCCTGGCCGAGCTCGATGTCGTCGTGGCCAGCGTGCACTCCAAGCTGCGCATGGAGAGCCCGGGCATGACGGCGCGCATGCTGAAGGCGGTGGAGGACCCCAACGTCGACATCCTCGGCCACTGCACGGGCCGGATCGTCGTCGGCCGGGGACGTCCCGAGTCGACCTTCGACGCCGCCGCGGTGTTCGGGGCGTGCGCTGCGACCGGTACGGCCGTCGAGGTCAACTCCCGGCCCGAGCGACTCGACCCGCCCATGCGCCTCCTGGAGCAGGCGGTGGCCGCCGGCTGCCTGCTGGCCATCGACACCGACGCCCACGCCCCGGGACAGCTCGAGTGGCAGATCAACGGTTGTGAGCGGGTGGCGCGCACGGGCGTGGACTCCGGGCGGATCGTGAACACGTGGCCCCTCGAACGCGTCCAGGAGTGGGCGGGGCGCTGACCCCACGGGGTCTGCACGCGTCAGTCGGAGGCCTGAGGCTCGCGTACCACCCGACTGGGGTCGACGTCGTCGCGCAGCCCCTTGTACGAGGGGGCCCGCAGCGTGCCCGCCGACGTCCACTCCGAGAACGCCACCTCGGCCACGAGGATCGGCTCCACGAAGCGCGCCGACCGGCGCACGTCCGGCGGCAGCGCCGGCTCGGCGGCAAACGGGCTCGACTCCCGGGCCAGGTCCCGGAGGCGATCCCTGATCCGGCTCAGCTCGGCCCCGGTGAAGCCGGTGCCGACCCGCCCGGCGTAGCGCAGGCCGCCGTCGGCGTAGTGACCGACCAGGAGGGCGCCGAGGGCCCCGGTCCTTCCGCCCGACCCGGGGAGCCAGCCGCCGATGACCAGCTCCTGACGCCGGAAGTTCTTGATCTTGAGCCAGAGCCGGGATCGCCGGCCCGGCAGGTAGGGGCCGTCGAGGCGCTTGGCAACCAGCCCCTCCAGGCCCTGGGCCCGGCTCGCCTCCAGCAGCGCCGCCCCCTGGCCCACGTGGTGCCGGGGCGCCCGCGCCACCTCCTCGGGCATCGCCAGCCCGGCCAGGAGCTCCCGGCGCTCGGCGTACGGGACGTCGAGCAGCGAGCGGCCCGAGTGGTACAGCAGGTCGAAGGCCACGTAGCTCACCGGGATCTCCGCCGCCCGGCGCATCACGGGCGGCCCGGGCGGCACGTTGATGCGCTGCTGCAGCCGCTCGAAGCGGGGCCGGCCCGTCTCGTCGAGAGCCACCACCTCGCCGTCCAGGACGACGCCGTCGAGGTCCCGCCCGAGGACAGCCAGTTCGGGATAGCGGTCGGTGATGTCGTTCATGGTCCGGCTCTGCAGCCGGGCCCGACCCCCCTCGACGTACGCCAGGGCCCGCACCCCGTCCCACTTCACCTCGTAGCCCCACCGCGGATCGTCGGGAGGCAGGGCGGCAACGGCGGTGGCCCGCATCGGCTCGAGGTCCCGGGGAAGGCCGGCGCCGGGCATCCAGTTAGATAAGCCGATGCCGGAAGGCCGCGAGATCGAGATCGAGGGTCGACAGCTCCGCCTGTCGAACCTCGACAAGCCCCTGTACCCCGACGGGTTCACCAAGGCCCAGGTGATCGACTACTACGTGCGCATCGCCCCGGTGATGCTCCCGCACCTGGCCGGTCGGCCCCTCACCCTCAAGCGCTACCCCAACGGCACCGGGGCGTCGTTCTTCTACGAGAAGAACTGTCCGTCCCACCGTCCCGACTGGGTCGGCACGATCCCGATCCCCAGCCGGCGGGGATCGGACAAGATGATCAACTACTGCCTCGCCGACGATCTCCCGACGCTGGTGTGGCTGGCCAACCTGGCCGCCATCGAGCTGCACCCTCTGCTGGCCCGCCGGCCCGACGTGGAGCGGCCCACCACGCTGGTCTTCGACCTCGACCCCGGGCCACCGGCGGGCATGGGCGCGTGCGCCGAGGTGGCCATGCTGGTGCGCCAGGTCCTGGGCCGCTGGGACCTGGAGGCGTACCCCAAGACGTCGGGCTCCAAGGGACTTCAGATGTACGTGCCGCTCAACACCGCGGTGAGCTACGACGACACCAAGTCGCTGGCCCACGGCGTGGCGGCCGAGCTGACCCGCTCCCATCCCCGTCTCGTCGTCGAGCGGATGGACAAGTCCGTGCGGGGTGGCAAGGTCCTCATCGACTGGAGCCAGAACCACCCGACCAAGACGACGGTCGCCGTGTACTCCCTCCGGGCGCGTGAGCGGCCCACGGTCTCCACCCCGGTCTCGTGGGACGAGGTCGAGCGGGCCGCATCCGACCCGGACGCCGACCTGTCCTTCGACGCCGCGGCCGTGCTCGAGCGGGTCTCGGCCCGGGGAGACCTGTTTGCCGAGGTGGCGGACCGGCGCCAGGAGATCCCGGCGGACCCGGGCCCGGCCTGACGCCGCGAGCTTGCCGTTGACGCGCGCCGGGCCCGAGAATTGTGCGGTGCCGGACCTTCTCCGCCTCGACCACGTGCAGCTGGCGATGCCGCCCGGGGAGGAGGAGCGGGCCGTGGTGTTCTACGAGGGTCTGCTGGGCATCCCCCGGGTTCCCAAGCCGGCGCCGCTGGCCGCCCGGGGCGGGTGCTGGTTCGAGAGAGGGGACCTGCGGGTGCACCTGGGCGTCGAGGCCGACTTCCGCCCGGCACGCAAGGCCCATCCGGCCTTCGCCGTGTCCTCGCTGACCGAGCTGGTGGAGCGGCTGGACGGGGCCGGTGTCGAGGTCCGGCCCGGTGACGGCGTCAACCAGGTGTACGTCGACGACCCCTTCGGCAACCGCATCGAGCTGATCGAGCCGGCGCCGTCGTGAGTGCCCCGGACCCGGTGACGGTCGTGGTCATCCACCACCGGAACCCCCAGCAGTGCGCCATCACCTGCGGGGCTTTTGCCGCCCAGGGGCGGTCCGTGCGGATAATCGTCGTCGACAACGGCTCCCCCGAACCGGACCGCGCCGCCCTGCGCCGGATCCCCGGGATCGAGATGCTCGAGCTGGGCCGCAACTGCGGCTTCGGACCGGCCGCCAACGCCGGGATCAGGCACTGGATGCGCGGTGAGACGGGGGAGTGGGTCGTGGTGGCGCCCCACGACGCCCGCCCCCGTCCCGGCGCCCTCGACACCCTGCTCGAGGTGGCCGGCTCCCGCCCCCGGGCCGCCATGGCCTGCGCCGAGTACGGGGACCGGACCCGCCCCGTGGTCGACCACTACCTCGGAGGTCTGGTCTTCCCGCTCGACACCGAGGGGCCGTGGGTGCCCACCGAGCACCCGCACGGCACCATGCTGGCGCTCCGCCGCGACGGGGTGGCGCGCGTCGGCCTGTTCGACGAGCGCTACTTCGCCTACGTCGAGGAGGCGGACCTGGCGCTGCGGATGACCGCAGGGGGGTGGGAGGTGGGAATGGTGCTCGGTGCCGTGGTCGACAACCCGGGCACCGACGTTCCCCGCCCGGTCGTCGAGTACCTCCAGACCCGCAACACCCTGCTCCTGGTGCGCGAGCACTTCGGTCGGTACCACGGCTTCATCCGCCTCTGCATCGCCGTGATCAGCACCGTGCACCAGTGGCTGCGGCCCTCGCGCCGGGCCCCGTGGTACGACGCCCGGGCGCGCTGGCTGGCGTTGGGTCATTTCCTCTCCCGCCGCTTCGGCGCCCCGCCCGTCTCGCTCACCGGCTGACCGTCCGGGGCGGAGAGGGCCGTCGGGCCCTACAGGCCGGTGTCGAGACCGGGCGGCGCCGATCCCGGCACCGTGTCCGGCTGGCTGAACCGGTTCCCCTTCTGGCGCAGCTGGTCCCGGGTCACCGGAACCGGCGGCACGCCTGCCACCTGGATCTGGTAGTCGGACGTGGAGGGGACCGACACCGCGTAGCTCCAGGTGCACCCGCCGCCGGGATCGGCGCGGCCCGGGCCGAGGACGGTCGTGGCCAGGACCGCCCCGTTCGGGTCGAGGATCCTCACGGTGGCGCCCCGGTGGACGACGTTGGGACCGCTGGCGCATCCCGGCGCCGACGCCGAGGCGGTGATCGACCCGAGGATCCGGATGCGGGCCGGAGCGGAGGGGCTCGGCGAAGCCGGGGCCGGCTGGTGATGCAGGCGGCCGGCCAGGATCCCGGCGCCGAGGAGGAGGAACAGCACCATGAGCAGACCCAGCGTCGTGCGGAGCGGGCGTCCCGCAGGAGGACGCAGCGGGCCCGGGGCCGGCGCCCGCGGCGGTGCTGTCGCCATGCCCCGGACGATACCGGCAGACTGGTCCGGTGCCCGAGTTGCCCGAGGTGGAGGCTCTGGCCGCCTTCCTCGGGGAGCGGCTGGCGGGGCGGACGGTGCGCCGGGCCGAGCCTGTGGCCTTCTCCGCCCTCAAGACCTTCGATCCCCCCCTGGACGCCCTGGCCGGGCGCACGGTGACCGGGGTGGGACGGCACGGGAAGTTCCTCGACATCGACATGGACGGCGTGCACCTGGTCGTCCATCTGGCCCGGGCCGGCTGGGTGGTCTGGCGCGAGGAGGCGCCGAGCGCCCGGGCCCGTCCGGGGAAGGGGCCGCTGGCTCTGCGGGTGCTCCTGTCGGGGCGTGACGGGGAAGGTGACGCCGCCCTCGACTTCACCGAGGCCGGAACCCAGAAGCGGCTGGCCGCCTACGTCGTGTCCGACCCCGGGGCCGTCCCGGGAGTGGCCCGCCTCGGCATCGACCCCCTGGAGGCGGCCTTCACGAGCGAGGCCCTGGCCGGGCTGGTCGCGGAGCGCCGGGCCCAGATCAAGGGCGTGCTGACCGACCAGGCCCTGATCGCCGGCGTGGGCAACGCCTATTCCGACGAGGCGCTGCACCGGGCCGGCATGTCACCGTTCCGCAACGCCTCCAACCTGTCCCCGGAGGAGATCGAGCGGCTCCACCGCTCTCTCGTGGAGCTGCTTTCCGACGCGGTCGAACGGGCCCGGGGCCTTCCCGCCTCGGGGCTCAAGGACGACAAGCGGGCGGGGATGCAGGTCCACGGGCGCGCCGGGCTGCCCTGTCCGGTGTGCGGGGACTCGGTACGGTCGGTGTCGTTCGCCGACCGCTCTCTGCAGTACTGCCCGACCTGCCAGACCGGCGGCAAGCCGCTGGCCGACCGGCGCCTGTCGCGGCTGCTCAAGTAGGCGGCTCAGCGGGGGCGGGAGCGGAACCAGCGCGCCGTCATCAGTCCCACCGCCACCAGTAGGCCGCCTGCGCTCAGAGCGGGGAAGGCGGGGCTGATGCTGGCGGCGCTGTTCACCCCCGTGGCCGCGAGCGTCGTGGTGGTCGTGACGGTCAAGGGAGTGACGATGGTCGTCGTCGACGGCGGCAGGGTCGTGGTGGTCGACGACGAGGTCGTGGTGGCGGCGCGGAGCGGCCGTGTCGTCGTCGTTGCCCGGACCGTGGTCGTCGTCGACGGATGGGTCGTCGTCGTCAGGCCGACGGTGGTGGTCGTCCCCGGCCGGGTCGTCGTGGTCACCGGCACCAACGTGGTCGTGGTCGTGGGCGCGCTCGTGGTCGACGTCTCGCTGACGGGCGGGCCGGGCATGACCGTCATTGTGACCGATCAGGCCTCGGCCCTGGTGGCTCCCCTTCACCGGCGGACCCCCGTGGCCCGGAAGGAGTTCCGGAAGGAAGGCGGTGCCTTCCGGGCGCCACCACGAGAGACCGGAAGGAGTTCCGGAAGGAAGGTGACCGCCTTCCTTTCCGGCGGCGGCAGCCGGGAAGGGCTTCCGGAAGGAAACCCGTCGGAAGGAACTCTCCCTTCCGGAAGGAGCCGCGGCTTCCACACGGAAACCTGCCGGAAACCAGCCCTCGGCACTCCCGGAGGCGACGGTGTACCCTTCCGCTCCATGCCCAGCTCCGCCGACACCTATTCCGCCGCTCAGGCCGCCGAGATCATCGGTGTCAGCGAGCGCCGCATCCGCCAGCTGGTCGCGGAAGGGAAGCTTCCGGGCCGGCGGGGCCGGGACGGAACCGTGCGTATCCCCCAGCAGGCCGTCAACGAGGAGCGCCGGAAGCGCCGCACCGGGTCCCCCGCCGCCGGACGGGTGCGGAAGCAGACCGGCGCGACCGCGACGGCCGGCACCCGGAAGGCCGCACCGGTCGACGTGGACGCCCTGGCCACCGCGGTGGCGTCCGCCGTCGGCCAGCGGATCGAAGGCCAGCTGGAGGTGACCCGGCGCGCCGAGAGCCTCGTACGCGCCGAGCTGGACGAGGAGCGGGCCCGGCGCGCCCAGGCCGAGGCCCGGCTCGAGGAAGCGGAGCGGAAGGTGCAGGAGGCCGAGCGCAAGGTGGCCGAGCTCGAGGGCCGGCGGGGCCTGTTCCGGCGCCGGCCGGCCGGCTCTCCCTGATCCGACCCGCTGCCGCGTCGGCCGATCAGTCCTCCCTGCCGTGATGAGAGGTGAGGCCGTGGTGGTCGGTGCCGTCGAGCGGAGCCGGATCGGTGTGGATCCGGGCGGCGGTCAACCGGGGGAGATGGTGCAGCAGGGCGTGGTTGGCCCGTTCCGCGACCTCGTGAGCCTGGACGACCGTCAGACTCGGATTCACCTCGAGGGCGGCCTCGGCCAGTAGCTGGTGGCCCAACCAGCGCACCTGAAGGTCGGCCACCCCGAGCACACCCTCCACGTCCCCGAGCACGCCGTGGGCTCCGGCGACCAGGTCGGGGTCGACCGCGTCCATGAGGCGGCGGTACACGTCGCGGGCGGCAGAGCGGAGAACGGCCAGGATGGCCGCCGTCACCACGAGACCGACGATCGGATCGGCGACCGGCGCCCCCAGCCACACTCCCGCCGCACCGATCAGCACCGCCAGGGAGGTGAGCCCGTCGGTACGGGCGTGCAGGCCGTCGGCCACCAGCGCCGCCGAGCCGATGGCCCGCCCCGTCCGGATCCGGTAGACGGCCACCGCCTCGTTGCCGAGGAAGCCGACCGCGGCGGCCGCCGCGACCGCGGCCACGTGGTGGACGGCGTGGGGATGGATCAGACGGAGGACCGACGCCCATGCGGCGGCAACCGAGGACGCCGCCATGGCGGTGACGATGACGATGGCCGCCAGGTCCTCGGCGCGGCCGTATCCGTAGGTGTAGCGGCGGGTCGGGGGCCGGCGCCCGATCGAGAAGGCGATCCACAGCGGAACGGCGGTGAGGGCGTCGGCCAGGTTGTGGAGCGTGTCCCCGAGGAGCGCCACTGACCCGCTCAGGCTGACGACGACCGCCTGGAGGGCGGCGGCGACGGCGAGGATCACCAGCGACGTCCGCACCGCCCGGATGCCGTGATCGCTGGCCTTCATCGCCGCGTCCACCCGGTCGGCGGCGTCGTGGCTGTGGCCCCAGCCGAGGAGCCCCGTCAGCCCGGCGAGGCGTCCGTGGCCGTGGTGGTGGCCGGGCCCGGGATCGTCCTGGTCGTGGCCGGGCCCGGAATCGTCGTGGTCGTGGTGACCGTCGCCGCCGTGGTCATGGTCGTGGCCGCCGGCGATCTCCACCCCGCCAAACATACGGGGCGCCGGAAAGGCGACGGCCCGGGCGGAGGAGCCCGGGCCGTCGTCCTGTCGGGAACTGCGAGTCAGATCACGCGAACACCGCATGGTGGGGAGTGGCCCGCTCGACCTCGGGCTGGCGGTACATGGCCAGGGACGAGACGAGCGTCCAGAGTAGGAAGCCGAGGAAGCCGATGAGCCCGATCACGTCGAGCCCGCGGCTGTAGCTGTGGAGATACATGTCGCCGGCACTGGAGATCCACAACAGGGCGGCGAACAGCATTCCCATCCAACCCACGTTGGGAGACACCATCTCCCGCCGGATCATCGCCAACGAGCCGGTCACGAGGAACAGACCGGCTGCCAGCCCGGTCATGGCCCCGAGCATCCAGTTCATGTCGAACAGGAGGCGGATGACCGCCGGACTGGTCGGATCGGCGGGACGGCCGGCCATTCATTTGGGCGGGAACCCCCCTTTACAGGGTCTGCGGGCCCGTGGGCCCGTTCTCCGCCCCATGTCAGTTGTACGACTCGGCCACCCGGCGCCCAACGACCTACGGACCCATTTGGCGCGTTACGGGAGGTTCGGCCCCATCAGGTCGGCGAAGTTCTCGACGTAGAAGCGCTCCTGGGCCGCCGGTTCGACGGTCTCGAGGGAGCGGGCGAAGCGGCGGAGGGGATTGCGGCCCCCTTCCACGTGAGGGAAGTCCGAGGAGAACATGCAGACGTCCGGCCCGGTCTGGTCGACCACCCAGCCGGCGTCCTCGTGCGGGTAGGGAGTCACCCGGACCTGGCGCAAGATGTACTCGCTGGGCCGGAGAGTCAGCTTCTGCAGGCGCTCCTCGTTGTTGCGGAACGCCTCTCCGGCGGAGTCGAGCGAGCGCATCAGCCCCGGGAGCCACGACGCGCCCTGCTCGATGACGCCGATGCGCATGTCCGGGAAGCGCTCGAGCACCCCGTCGATGATCATCGTCGCCAGCGTCTGCATGACCGGATAGGGGATGGCCATGTAGTCGACCGAGCGGAAGTTGCCGTCCCCCCCGTGGAAGTCCGGCACCGGTGGCAGACCGTTCTCGAAGTAGGCCGGATCCAGCAGGCGCCCGCCTCCACCGACGTGCAGGACCACCGGCACTCCCGCCTCCTCGGCCGCCCGCCACACCGGATCGAGCCCGACGTGGCTGGGGGAGTGGCGGCGGGGACACGCCGACGCCACCATCAGGGCCCGGCACCCCATGGCCAGGGCCTCGGCCGCGAACGCCGGGCTGCGTTCGAGATCGGCCAGCGGCACGTAGCCGACCGGGAGGAGCCGGCGGTCCACCGCGCAGAACTCGACGATGCCCCGGTTGTGGGCCCGCGCCAGCTCGTAGGCGTAGTCGGGATCGTCCCCCTGCTCGGCCTCCACCAACGGTCGGTTGCAGAACGTGTTGAAGACCAGCTGGCTGGCGAACCCGAGCAGGTCCAGCGCCGCGCTGCGGTCCTCCTTGAGGAAGGAGCCGGTTGCGGCCCAGTTCTTCCGCAGCATGATCTTGTCCGGGTCCTCCCGCCGGTACTCGGGATCGGTGTGGCGCCGGGTGAACTCCTCGATGAGGTCCCGGCCGTCGGGGGTGCGGGCGGGGTACAGCTGCGGGACCCGCTCCCTGATACTGGGATCCGCGTAGGAGGCCAGCCAGTCCGGGGGCTCCATGACGTGGGCGTCGGCGTCGTGGATGAGCCGGCCCCCGGCGTAGTCCCTCATGAGGTGCCCCCCGTCGGCAAGAATGACCGGATTGCCCGAGGGCCCGATGGTACGGCCCCGGGACCGGTGGTGGCCATCCCGCGATCCGAGCGGAAGGAGGGGCACCGGGCGTGTCAACAGGTGGGAGATCGGCCGCGGGTGTGGCGGGCATGGCGCTGGCCGCCTTCTGTCTCGTCGTCCCGGCCACGTCGGTCGCCCTGGCGGCAGGGAGCCCGGCCGGAGGGCTGTCACCCCATGCCACCGGCCCCGCCACCGCCGACACCACGCCGCCCACCACCGCCCCCACCCTTCCGACCGCCAGGACGACGAGCACGACCAGCCCCGGCCTCACGACCTCGACGACAGGCACCGACACCACCGCGACCAGCGACACCACGACGACCACCTCGACCGACGCCGGCAGCTCCACCTCGACGACCGGAGGTTCGGACAACGGCGGGGCCACGTCGGGCACCTCCGGGTCGGGTCCGGCCCCGGGCCCGGGCGGCGGGTCCGGCGGTGGCGCCGGCACCGGTTCGCCGGCAGCAGGGTCGCCGGCGCCCGCCGATCCCCGGCTCCAGTCGGTGGCGGCGGACGTGCCGCGCACCGGCGGCAGCACGACCTGGCCCCTCCTGACCGCGCTCAGCCCCCTGACCCACTACGGCCTCAGCCAGCTCCAGACGGCTCTGGTGGGCTTCGGGAGCTTTCCGGTCGCCGGACCGGCGTACTACACCGACGACTGGCTCGAGTACCGGTCCACCCCCACGCCCCACCTGCACCAGGGCATCGACATCGTGGCCCCGTCCGGGACACCGATCCGCGCTCCCACCGACGGGGACCTGACCTACAGCAACAGCGACCCCGACGGCTACGGGCTCACCGCCATCGTCACCCAGCCCGACCGCACGACGTTCGTTATGGCCCACATGAGCGCGACGGTGCTGGGCCTGGCCACCGGCGCCCAGGTCAAGACCGGTCAGGTGGTCGGGTTCGTCGGGGCAACCGGTGACGCCACCGGGCCCCACTGCCATTTCGAGGTGCATCCCCGCGGCGGTGCCGGCATCGACGGCAAGTCGCTGCTCGACAGGTGGATAGCTCAGGCGCTCGCGGGCGCCCCGGGGCTGGTCGCCGCCTTCGCCGACCCGGGTTCATCTGCGGCGGAGCCCCAGGTCGTCACCGTGCCCGACTCGGTGCCGATCGCCCCGCTGAACCGGGCCCGGGGCCAGGCCCTCTCGCGGGCCGGTGTCCTCCACGGCGCCGGCGCGCCGCCGGTACCGGTCCGCTTCGGGGGTGTCGTCGTGGGTCTCGGCGTGGCCGGCCTCGCCGGGTGGAGCATCGTCCGCCGGCGCCGTTCGGCCGTCTCCACGGCCTGACGCCTGCCGGCGCGGGCCGGGGTAGAACAGACCCATGGCCATCACGACCCAGGAGTCCGATGTCGTCCGGTCCGCCCCCTCCGACCTGCTGATCGGAGGGGAGTGGCGCCGGGCCGCCGGAGGCGCCCGGTTCGCGGTCGACGACCCGTCGACAGGCGAGAGGATCGCCGAGGTCGCCGACGGGGGCCCGGAGGACGCCGTGGCGGCGCTCGCTGCTGCCCATGACGCCGCTCCGGACTGGGCGGCCACACCGCCGCGTACCCGCGCCGAGATCCTCCGCCGGGCCCACGAACAGCTGACCGCCCGGGTCGAGGAGCTGGCGTTGCTCATGACCCTCGAGATGGGCAAGCCCCTCGACCACTCCCGCGCCGAGATCAACTACGCCGCCGAGTTCTTCCGCTGGTTCTCCGAGGAGGCCGTCCGCATACGCGGGGAGTACCTCGTCGCGCCCGACGGCAACGGGCGCATCCTCACCATGCGCCAGTCGGTCGGGCCGTGCCTGTTCGTGACCCCCTGGAACTTCCCGACGGCCATGGGCACGCGCAAGATCGGGCCCGCCATCGCCGCCGGGTGCACCATGGTCGTGAAGCCGGCGTCGCTGACCCCGCTCTCCATGCTGGCGCTGGCCCGCGTGCTCGAGGAGTGCGGGCTTCCTCCCGGGGTCCTCAATGTCGTCACCACGTCCCGTTCGGGGCCGACGCTCGATCCCCTCTACGCCGATCCCCGCCTGCGCAAGCTGTCGTTCACCGGATCGACGGAGGTCGGCCGCCAGCTGATGGCCCGGGCCTCCGAGCGGGTGCTCCGCGTGTCGATGGAGCTGGGTGGTAACGCGCCCTTCGTGGTCTTCGCCGACGCCGACCTCGACGCCGCCGTCGACGGCGCCGTGATCGCCAAGATGCGCAACGTCGGGGAGGCGTGCACCGCCGCCAACCGCTTCTTGGTCGAGGCGTCCGTGGCCGATGACTTCGCCGCCCGCCTGGCCGCCCGGCTCGGTGCCATGAAGGTGGGGCGGGGGACCGACCCCGGGGTGGAGGTGGGACCCCTGGTCGACGCGGCCACGCGCGACAAGGTCGAGGAGCTGGTGGACGACGCGACCGGCAAGGGGGCCCGCGCCCTCGTAGGCGGGGGCCGGGGAGCGGGGCCGGGCTACTTCTTCGAGCCCACCGTGCTCACCGGCGTGCCGGCCGAGGCCCGCCTGCTGAAGGAGGAGATCTTCGGTCCGGTGGCCCCGGTTACCACCTTCGGCTCGGACGACGAGGCGGTGGCCATGGCCAACGACACCGAGTTCGGACTGGTGGCGTACCTGTACACGCGTGATCTGAACCGGGCCCTGCGGGTCGTCGAGCGCCTCGAGACAGGGATGGTCGGTCTCAACCGGGGCATGGTCTCGAACCCCGCCGCCCCGTTCGGCGGGGTCAAGGAGTCGGGGATCGGTCGCGAGGGCGGCCGGGAGGGGATCGAGGAATACCTTTCCGTGAAGTACGTGAGCGTGGCCCTGCCCTGAGGCTCCTCCGGCCCGACCACGCTGCCGCCCCCGATGGCAGGTCCCCGTTCAGGTACTCCGCCCTATCGGCTCTCAATTCAGATTACTTGAGAACTAATTTCTGCATAGCCCGATCGGGCCATGACCCGCGCCGACGCGGCGATCCGGAGGAGCTGGCCCGGCACTACGCCCAGCTGGTCGGCAAGCACCCGCATCTCGGCGTTCTCGGTGGCTGCTGCGGCACCGATCTCCGTCACGTGGAAGCCATCGCTCGAGCGTGCGTGCCCGCTCGGTGACGAATCGGGCGGGGCGTCTCAGCTCCGGGCGTAGGCCTCCAGCGCCTCGGTGAGGCTGAGCTCCTGGACGGCGGGGGTGGCGGCCACCGCCGCCAGCCACTCCGGGCGGATCAGGGCGGCCACGCTGATCGTGATCGGCACCGCCAGCTCCGACAGGTTGGCCGCCTGCCAGGCGAACGACACCGCGTAGTCGGGGGGCCGGAGGTCGCGGCTGAGCTCGGCCAGCGCCAGGGGGTCCGGGGGCCGGGGCGCGTCGGGGGCCAGCTGCACGACGTGCGGGGAGCCGGGAGCGGGTCCACCGCCCGCCAGTCCGGGCCCGTCGGCCAGCACCGCGCCGCGCACCAGGTCGGGCCGGGCGCCGGCGATCAGCAGGGCCACGTAGGCCCCCAGGCCGCGGCCCACGACCGTGCACGGCCCGAGATGGGCCAGGGCGGCGTCGGCGTCGCCCATCAGGGCCTCGGCGGTGTAGCCCCCTCCACTCGGTACGGTCGAGCGGCCGTGGCCGGTGAAGTCGAGGGCGTGCACCGGGCCGGGCCAGCCCTCCGCCCACGCCGGAACACCCGCCGGCGCCTGCTCGCCGAGGCCGTGAAGCAGCAGGAGAGGGGCGGAGCCGGCGCCGGCGCCCGCGGGGGACGGAGCGGCGCCCAGATGGTGCAGGGCCAGCCTCACCTTGCCGTGGACCAGCCAGGTGGGCGCGTCCGCCGTCACGCTGGTCATCCGAGGAACTCGAGGGCCAGCGCCGCCACCCGCTCCGGCGCCTCGATGTGCACGAAGTGGCCGGCCTCCTCCACCGTGACCAGCCGGCCCCCCGGAGGCATGAACGGGGCCACGTCGGCGGGGTCGGTGTTCCACCCCATGACCTCGGGCTGCACGCCCAGGATGCCGAGCACCGGCATCCCCAACGCCGACAGGCGGGACATGGCCCACTCCGGCCGCCACGGCCCGAAGCCGCCCATGCGGAGGCTGGGATCGATCTTCCACCGCCAGCCGTCCGGGTCCCGCCGGGCCCCGACGGTGACCAGGTAGCGGAGCCAGTCCATCGGCAGCCGCGGGTTCATGCGGGCCCGCCGGCGGGCCAGGTCGTCGATCGATCCCGGCCGGCGCAGCGCCGACGCCAACCCCCGGCGGTGGTCGAGCCACGACGACAGCTCACCGGCGCGCATGCGCGTGCGCTCGTGGTCGGCCACGTCGGGCTGGGGGCGCCGCGACGGGAGGCCGTCGATGTTCACGACGTGGCTGACCCGGTGGGGACAGGCGTCGGCCAGGTGCAGCATGAGGTTCCCGCCCTTGGAGTGGGCCACCACCGGTATGGGCCGGGTCGAGATGGTGTCCATGACCGCCAGGGCGTCACGCACGTCGGCGTCCCAGCTGTACAGGGCCGTGTGCTCCGAATCCCCGTGCCCGCGCTGGTCCCATGCCACGACCCGCCAGCCCGCCGCCGCGACCTTCGGGGCAAAGACCGAGAAGGTGCGGGCAAAGTCGAAGCCCCCGTGGGTGAACAGCAGGGGGGGGTCGGCCTCGTCCCCCCACTCGTGCACGGCAATGGCCACGCCCTGCGACTGCACCGTGCGGGTGCGGTCGGGCGCCCTCGCTCCCGGATAGCTGACGCTCCCGGCGTCGTCCGGCTCGCTCACGTCCGGCGCCATCGCGTCAGTACGACTTCGGCAGGCCGAGCGAGTGCTGGCCCACGAAGTTGAGGATCATCTCCCGGCTGACCGGGGCGGTCCGCAGCAGCCGGGTGAAGCCCCAGAAGTCGGCCAGGCCGTACTCCGACGCCAGCCCGTTGCCGCCGTGCACCTGGATGGCCTGGTCGAGGGCGGCCAGGGCCGCCTCGGCGGAGGCGTACTTGGCCATGTTGGCGGCCTCTCCGGCGTCGCGCTGCTGATCGTGGAGCCAGGCCGCCTTGGCCGTCATCAGGCGGGCCAGCTCGGTCTCGACCTTGGCCTTGGCCAGGGGGTGGGACAGTCCCTGATGGGTGCCGATCGGAACCCCCCACACCGAGCGCTCGCGGGCGTACTCGGACGCCCGGCCGAGGGCGTACCGGGCCACCCCGTTGGCGATGGCGGCGCCGGTGATCCGCTCCGGGTTGAGACCGGAGAACACCTGGTGGAGACCGGCGCCCTCGGCGCCGACCAGGCGGTCCGGGCCCACCTCCACGCCGTCGAAGAACAGGGTGTACTGCTTCTCCGGCGCCACGATCTCCACCGGGATGACCTCGCGCTGCAGCCCGGGGGCGTCGGTGTCGACGACGAACAGGGACAGCCGGGCCCGCCCGGTGACCGGGTCGGAGCCGCTGCGGGTGACGACCAGCACCGCCTCGGCCTCGTCGACGCCGGAGATGTAGTACTTGGTCCCACTGATCCGCCAGCCCTCCCCGGCCGGCGTGGCGGAGGTGGATATGCGGTGGGAGTTCGACCCGGCGTCGGGCTCGGTGATCGCAAAGGCCATCTTCCTGCTGCCGTCGGCCAGCCCCGGCAGCCAGGTGCGACGCTGCTCCTCGGTTCCGTGGCGCTCGATGACGGTGCCGCAGATGGCGGGGGACACCACCAGCAGGAGGAGCGGGCAGCCCGCCGCCGCCAGCTCCTCGCAGACGATCGCCAGCTCGGAGATGCCCATGCCGCCGCCGCCGTAGGCCCCGGGGATGCTGACCCCCAGGTATCCGGGGCGGGCCAGCGCGTCCCACAGCTCGGTCGAACGGGCCCCGGCCCGGGCCTGGCGCACGAAGTACTCGTGGCCGAACCGGGCCGCCACCCCCGCCACGGCCTCGCGCAGCATGGCCTGCTCGGGCGTCTCGGCGAAGTCCATGGCGACGCATTCTCGCAGGCCCGCCAAATCGTCTGAGGCGGTCCGGGGCTGGGATATCATCGTGGGGTTCCGCGGCTGGGCCAATGTCGTCCCTGACCGGGCAATACCGGGTGAGCACCCGCCGCTTCGTCAGAGGATGACCATGACCGTAGAGCCCCGGGCCGGCGCCGGCCTGTACGACCCCCGCTTCGAGCACGACGCGTGCGGAGTGGCCTTCGTCGTCGACATGCACGGCCGGCGCAGCCACGGCATCGTCCGGCAGGGCCTGTCCGCCCTCTGCGACCTGGAGCACCGGGGCGCCTCGGGATCGGAGGCCAACACCGGGGACGGGGCCGGGATCCTGCTGCAGATGCCCGACGCCTTCCTGCGCGCCGTGTCCGGCATCGACCTGCCCCCGGCCGGCGCCTACGCGGCCGGGATGGCGTTCCTGCCTTCGGAGGACCCCGACGGCGTGGCGGCGGCGGTGGAGGCCGTGGTCGACGAGGAGGGGTTCCGCCTCCTCGGCTGGCGGGACGTCCCGGTGGACGACTCGATGATCGGCGCCACGGCCCGATCGTGCGAGCCGGTGTTCCGCCATCTGTTCGTGGCCCGACCCGGCCCGGACGGGCGGCTCGAGAACGGCCTTGCCCTCGAACGGCTGGTGTTCATGCTGCGCAAGCGCATCGAGCACTCCGTGCCGGGGGTCTACCTCCCGTCGCTGTCGTCGCGGACCCTGATCTACAAGGGCATGCTCACCGCGCCCCAGCTGCCGCCGTTCTTCCCCGACCTGGCGGACGAGCGCCTCACCAGCGCCCTGGCCCTCGTGCACTCGCGGTTCTCGACCAACACCTTCCCGTCGTGGCCGCTGGCCCACCCGTACCGGATCATCGCCCACAACGGTGAGATCAACACTCTCCAGGGGAACCGCAACTGGATGCGGGCCCGGGAGGCGCTGCTGGCCGGGGCCGAGCTGCCCGGGGACCCCGAGCGGATCTTCCCGATCTGCACTCCCGGGGCCAGCGACTCGGCGTCCTTCGACGAGGTCCTCGAGCTCCTGCACCTTGCCGGGCGGCCCCTGCCCCACGCCGTGCTGATGATGATCCCCGAAGCGTGGGAGAACCACGCGTCCATGGATCCGGCCCGGCGGGCCTTCTACCAGTTCCACGCCTCGCTGATGGAGCCGTGGGACGGCCCGGCGGCCGTGGCGTTCACCGACGGGACGGTCATCGGCGCCGTGCTCGACCGCAACGGGCTGCGGCCCCTGCGCTACTGGGTGACCGATGACGGCCTCGTCGTCATGGCGTCCGAGGCCGGGGTGCTCGAGATCGAGCCGGCGCGGGTCGTCGAGAAGGGCCGGGTCCAGCCCGGGCGCATGTTCCTCGTCGACACCGGGCGGGGCCGGATCGTGCGCGACGACGAGATCAAGGCCGAGCTGGCCGCCGAGCACCCCTACCAGGAGTGGCTCGACGCCGGGCTCGTCCACCTCCACGACCTCCCTCCCCGACACATGCTCGTGCCCCAGCACTCCTCGGTCGTGCTGCACCAGCGGGTGTTCGGCTACACCCAGGAGGAGCTGCGGCTCCTGCTCGGCCCGATGGCCCGGGTCGGCGCCGAGCCGGTCGGCTCGATGGGCACCGACACCCCGATCGCCGTCCTGTCGGCCCGGCCCCGGCTGCTGTTCGACTACTTCGCCCAGCTGTTCGCCCAGGTCACCAACCCGCCGCTCGACGCCATCCGGGAGGAGCTGGTGACCTCCCTCTCCTCCACCATCGGCCCCGAGGGGAACCTGCTCGAGCCGACGCCGGAGTCGTGCCACCAGATCGTCCTGCCGTTCCCGGTCATCGACAACGAGGACCTGGCCCGGCTGCGCTACATCAACGAGCACGGGGAGACCCCGGGCTTCCGCGCCGTCGCCGTCGACGGCCTGTACGAGGTAGCGGGGGGCGGGCCGGCGCTGCGCCGGGCCCTCGACGAGGTCAGGGCCAAGGTCAGCGCCGCCATCGAGGGGGGCGCCAACATCATCATCCTGTCCGACCGCTTCAGCTCGGCGGAGCTGGCTCCGATCCCGTCGCTTCTGTTGACCTCGGCCGTCCACCACCACCTGGTGCGGGCGCGGACGCGCACGCGCGTCGGCCTGATCGTCGAGGCGGGGGACGCGCGCGAGGTGCACCACGTGGCCCTGCTGGTGGGCTACGGCGCCGCCGCCGTGAACCCCTACCTGGCCTTCGAGACCATCGACGACATGATCGAGACCGGGGCCCTCCGCGGCGTCAGCAACCGGGACGCCCGCCACCATTACATCAAGGCGCTGGGCAAGGGCGTGCTCAAGGTGATGTCGAAGATGGGCATCTCCACCGTGGCGTCCTACACCGGCGCCCAGGTGTTCGAGTCGATCGGGCTCGGGGTCGACCTGGTCGAGGAGTACTTCCCCGGCACCGTGTCCCGCCTGGGCGGCATCGGCCTCGACGAGATCGCCGCCGAGGTGGCGGCCCGCCACCACGTGGCCCATCCCGACCGCCCCGAGGAGCTGGCCCACCGCCCGCTGCCCGCCGGAGGGGAGTACCAGTGGCGCCGGGAGGGGGAGTACCACCTGTTCAACCCCGAGACGGTGTTCCGCCTCCAGCACGGCACGCGGACCCGCCGCTACGAGATCTTCAAGCAGTACACCCAGCTGGTGGACGACCAGGCCCGGCACCTGGCCACCCTGCGGGGCCTGTTCCGATTCCGCACCGGGACCCGGCCGCCCGTGCCGATCGAGGAGGTCGAGCCGGTCTCGGAGATCGTCAGGCGCTTCTCCACCGGGGCCATGTCCTACGGCTCGATCTCGGCCGAGGCCCACCAGACCCTGGCCGTGGCCATGAACCGCCTCGGCGGGCGCT
>DASUHN010000364.1 GCA_036273495.1 Acidimicrobiales bacterium
GAACGGGGACGCCGGCGGGCTCCTCCGATCCGTCCGGTCCGGTCTGCCGGTCGGTGCTCCGGGGCGGGGGAGGCAGCCCGACGGCCTCGGCCGGCGCCGGCTCACGGCGCCGCACCCGCCGGCGCCCCGACCGGTCGCGGCGCCGGTCCGGCACGGATGCCAGCACGGTCCCGACGACCATCACCATCCCGCCGACCCAGAGCCAGCGCACGAGGGGCTGGACCACGATCCCGATCACCGCCGCTCCCCCGGGAGCGCTCGGGCCAACATCCAGGGTCAGGTACACGTCGTCGTGCAGGCCCGACACCACCCACGGGGTGCCGATGCCCTCGGTGACGCCGGTGAACTGGCTGATGGCCGGCTCGCCGATCCGGCCGCCGTCGAGCTGCACGAGGGCGTCGAGGGCGGTGCGGTTGGGATAGCGGACCTGCCGGTCCCCGAGATAGGTGACGGAGTGGCCGTCGAAGTGGGTCGACTGGCCGACCCCGAGGCGCACCTCCGTACGCCGGCCGTAGGACAACGAGGCGGCCAGCCCCACGGCTACGACCACCACGCCGAGGTGCACGACCATGCCCCCGCCCGTGCGGCCGAGCAGGGCGCGCGGACCTTCGCGCCGGACCGACAGCAGCAGCCGGCGCGCCGCCGCCGTCCCGGCGAAGGCCGCCAACCCGAACGAGACCAGGGGCTCCCATCCCCGCAGCCCGGCCAGGGCCGAGAGCATGATCGTGAGGGCGCCGGCCCACGCCGGCAGCAGCAGCCGGGACCGGGCCGTGGCCGCCGACGCCCGCCGCCACGGCAGCGCCACCCCGGCTGCCATGAGGAACAGCAGGCAGAGGGTGATCGGCGCGCCCATGCGGTCGAAGTAGGGGGCCCCGACGGCGATCGTGCTCCCGTTGACCGCCTGCACCAGCAGCGGGAAGACGGTGCCGAGCAGCACCACGAAGGCGAACAGGGAGAACATCACGTTGTTGAGGAGGAAGGCCCCTTCGCGCGACACGGGGGAGTCGAGCGAGCCGGGACTGCGCAGCCGGTCGGCGCGCCAGCCGATCAGGACGACGGCCACCGCCACCACCAGCCCGAAGAAGCCGAGGATGATCGGACCGATGCTCGACTCGGTGAACGAGTGCACGGACTCGAGAACTCCCGAGCGGGTGAGGAAGGTGCCCAGGATGGTGAGGCTGAACGTCGCCGAGAGCAGCGAGATGTTCCAGACGCGCAGCATCCCCCGGCGCTCCTGCACGGCGGCCGAGTGCAGGAAGGCGGTGGCGGTCAGCCAGGGCACGAACGAGGCGTTCTCCACCGGGTCCCAGGCCCAGAACCCGCCCCAGCCGAGCACCTGGTACGACCACCACGCCCCCAGCACGATCCCGCCGGTCAGGCAGCCCCACGCCACGAGGGTCCAGCGGCGGGTCTCGCGCAGCCAGTCCTCCCCCACCCGGCCGGTCACGAGCATCCCGACCGCGAAGGCGAACGGGACCGTGAACCCGACGTAGCCGAGATAGAGCAGCGGGGGGTGGAACGCCACCAGCGGGTTGTTCTGCAGGAGGGGGTTGGGGCCGGCGCCGTCGGCCGGGAGCGCCCCCACGACCGAACGGAACGGGTCGGCCGGAGCCAGCATCAGCCCGAAGAAGAAGGCGGCCACGGTGAACGCCGTAACCCGCGCCCAGCCCACCACCGGGTCCGAGGACCGGCCCCGGAAGCGCCACACCATGGCGGCCAGGAACAGGGCGAGCACGGCGGCCCACAACAGGATCGACCCCGCCAGCGCCGACCACATCCCGGTTATCCGGTAGAGGAGGGGAGTGCGCAGGCTGTCGTTCTTGGCCACGTAGTCGAGGGAGAAGTCGTGGGTCACCAGGGCGTGCTCCATGGCCCCCACCGCCAGCGCCGCCCCGGCGAGCACCACCCACGCGTAGCCCGTCATGCCGGCCAGCCGGGAGAAGCGCCGGCGGAGCAGGCCCGAGGCCGTCCCCGATGCGCCGGCGAGGGCGGCGACGAAGGCGATCAGCACGCCGGCGTGGCCGATGAGGCCGTCGGTCACGGCCCGGCCCCCGTGCCGCCCGCCCCGTTCTTGCCCACGTAGTTGCTCACCCGCTGCGGATGGGCGGCGGTGTAGGTCGACGTGTGCTTGACCATGATCAGGTCGCTCACGAAGGTGGCGCCCTGGAACTGGCCCTCGAGCACCACCGGGATCCCTGGCTGGAACAGCTGCGGCGGATAGCCGGTGTTGTCCACCGCGACCTGCACGCCGTTGTTGACAATGGAGAAGTCGACGCGGTCACCGGCGCGCCGGACCGTGCCGCGGACCACCGTGCCCTCGATGCGGAAGCGGGTGTCACCCAGCTGCGGGCGCATGTGCACGGCCTGGTCGGCCGTGTAGAAGTACGTCGTGGCCCCGGCCAGGCCCTTCGCCAGGAGGAAGCCGAGGGCGGCCACCACCACGACCACCATGGCCCACGCCCGCCGGCGCGACCGCCGGCGCCGGACGGCCGGCGGCGGTACGGGCGGCCGGGCCGGGGTCTGCGCCGGCGTGACCGCCGAGGTCACTGCGGGCCCGGCGGCAGCTGCCGGACCAGGACCCGCCGGCGCCGCAGCACCCACCCGGCGTAGGCGGCCAGGCTGGAGAACGTCACGGCATAGCCGGCGATCA
>DASUHN010000365.1 GCA_036273495.1 Acidimicrobiales bacterium
GATCGAGTCCACCGGCCGGCGCTGGCGGCGGCCCTGACCGGCGCGGCCGCGGCGCCCGTGACCGAGGGTCTCATCGGGAGGTGGTCCGGGGAGGACACCGACCTGTCCGAGGTGATCCGCGGCCTCGACCGGCTGCGGCAGGAGGCGGGCCGTACCGCCAGCCGGGCCGCCGTGGTCAACCTGGGGGTCGTGGCCGCGGTCGACGCCGCCGCCGAGCGGGTCGTGGCGTCGGTGGCCGGCCTCGGGGCCCACCACCCCGGCCGGATCGTGGTGCTCGTGCCGTGCACCACCCCGGACGGGGCCGGCGCCGAGCCGGAGCTGGACGGCCGGGTGGAGCTCCGGGAGAGCGACGCGACCGGGCGCCACCTCTGGTGGGAGGTGGTGGTCCTTCGGGCCTGGGGGCCGGTGTGCGGGCACCTGGAGTCGCTGATGCAGCCGCTCCTTCTGCACGACCTGCCGGTGGCCCTGTGGCTGGCGGGCGGGACCAGCGGCGTCTCGCCGGCCGTGGTGGGGACGGCCGGCTACGTGATCGTCAGCGGGGAGCGGGCCGCCGCCACCGGGCGGGCCGACGTGGCTGCCGACCTGGCCCGCCTGTCGGCGCGCCGTCCGGTGGTCGACCTGGCCTGGCTGGCCATCGAGCCCGCCCGCCGGGCCCTGGCGCGCCTGTTCGACCCCCCCGAGCGCCGGGCCGGCCTGGCCGGGGCCGAGGTGGCGGTGACGGGGCCGGCCTGGTCCTCCCGGCTGCTGGCGGGGTGGCTGGTCGAGCGGGCAGGCATCGACCCGGGCCGGGTCAGGTTGGAGCCCGACCCCGACGGGGGCGGTCGCCTGCATGCCGAGATCGACCTCGGGGCCGAGTCCGCCGTTCTGGAAGCCGGCTCGGTCTGGCCCGCCGGCGCCTCGGCGGCGGCGTCGGGCCCCGGGGCCGCCCGGGCGCGCCTGGGTCCGGCCACCGTGGTCGAGACCCACGGGGGCTCCGACACCCCGCACCTGCTGGCGGCGGCGCTGACCCGTCCCGGCCGGGATCCCCGCTACGAGGCCGCTCTGGCCGTGGCCGGGGAGATGTTCTGACATTCTCTGGCGGGTGAACGGTGAGCTGACCGTGACGCCGGACGTGCCGGGAGCCTTCGTGGCCCACGTCCTGGACTGCTACGAGAACCGGCCGCGGGAGCAGTTCGCCATTGCCCTGTCCGGCGGGGAGACGGCGCGTGCCTGCTACGAGCGGCTGGCGGCCGAGGGCGCCGAGACCATCGACTGGTGGAAGGTCGACGTCTACTGGGGCGACGAGCGCTGCGTGCCCCCCGACAGCCCCGACGCCAACCAGCTGCTCGGGCGCCAGGCCCTGCTCGAGCGGGTGGGGGCGGCCAACACCATCCGGCCCATGCGCTGCGAGGACGGGCCCGAGCCCTACCAGCTGATCGTGGGTGAGCTCGGCTTCTTCGACGTCGTGCACCTCGGGATGGGGCCCGACGGCCACACCGCCTCGCTGTTCCCGGACTCGCCCGCCCTGGCCGCCGACCCCGGCCAGCTGGTGGCGCTCAACGAGGACCCCCACGGGCGCAATCCGCACCGGCGGATGACGCTCACCCTGGCCGGCATCGCCCGCTCCCGGATGGTCGTGTTCACCGTGGCCGGGCAGTCCAAGGCCGAGGCCATGCGGGCGGTGCACGGCGGGGCCGACCTTCCCGCGGCCCGGGTCACATCGGAGCGGGTCGTGTGGCTGGTCGATCCGGCCGCCTCACCCCTCTGACGGTCTTAAGGTGGGTGCCGTGACGGATCTCGTGTCGGCCCGCCTCGACCGGCTGATGGAAGACGCCGCGGCCCGGCGCGACCGGCTGTTCGGCGCCCGCATCACCTTCTCCCCGAAGGTCTTCATCCCCCTGACCCAGCTGTGCCGGGACCGGTGCGGGTACTGCACGTTCGCCCAGCCGCCGGCGCGCATGGCCGCGCCCTACATGCCGCTCGACGAGGTGCTGGAGGTGGCGCGGGCCGGGGCGGCGGCGGGCTGTCACGAGGCGCTGTTCACCCTCGGGGAGCGGCCCGAGCTGCGCTACGAGCCCGCCCGGCGGTGGCTCGACGAGCACGGGTACGCGTCCACCGTCGACTATCTGGTGGCGGCGTGCCGGGCGGTCCTCGAGGAGACCGGCCTCCTCCCCCATGCCAACGCCGGCGCCCTCTACCGGGACGAGCTGGCGGCGCTGCGGCCGGTGAGCGCGTCGCAGGGGATGATGGTCGAGAGCCTCGACGCCGGTCTGGCCTGCCACCGCGGCAGCCCGGACAAGGACCCCGAGCGACGCCTGGCCACTCTCGAGGAGGCGGGGCGGCTGGCCATCCCGTTCACCACCGGGATCCTGGTCGGCATCGGGGAGGATCGGGCCGCCCGCTTGGAGGCACTGGAAGCGATCACCGCCGCCCACCGCCGGCACGGCCACGTGCAGGAGGTGATCGTCCAGAACTTCCTGCCCAAGCCGGGAACGGCCATGCACACCGCTCCGCCCTGCCCGCCCGAGGAGTACCTCTGGACCGTGGCGGTGGCCCGCCTGGTGCTGCCCGACGACGTCCACCTGCAGGCCCCCCCGAACCTCACCGACGACTTCGGCGTGCTGCTCGACGCCGGCATCGACGACTGGGGCGGGGTGTCCCCGGTCACGATCGACCACGTGAACCCGGAGCGGGCCTGGCCCGCCCTCGACCGCCTCCGCCAGGTGACCGAGGCGCGCGGCTACTCGCTGGCCCCCCGGCTCACCGTGCACCCGGAGTGGGCCGGGAGCCCCGAGCGCTGGCTCGACCCGGCCCTGCGCCGGCCCGTCCTCGACCGGGCCGATGCCGAGTGGCTGGGGCGGGACCACGTCTGGGCCTCGGGTGGGGACGACCCCCCGCCCGCCCTGGCCGGGACGGCGGGGCCGGTTCCCGGCGCCGGGAGCGACGTGCGGCGCCGGCCCGGTCTCACGCCCGTCGGTGAGGTGCTGGCCGGCGTGCTGGCCGGTCAGGAGGTCGGTGAGGACCAGATCGTCACCCTGTTCTCGGCGCGCGGCCCCGAGGTGGTCGAGGTGGCCGGGGTGGCCGACGACCTGCGCCGGGAGACGGTCGGTGACGTGGTCACGTGGGTGGCCAACCGCAACATCAACTACACCAACGTGTGCACCTTCAAGTGCCGCTTCTGCGCCTTCTCCAAGGGCCCGTTGTCGCTGAACCTCCGGGGCCAGCCCTATCTGCTGACCCTCGACGAGATCACCGGCCGGGTGGCCGAGGCGGTGGAGGCCGGCGCCACCGAGGTCTGCCTGCAGGGTGGGATCCATCCCGACTTCGACGGCGAGTACTACCTCGAGGTGCTCCACGCCGTGCGCCGGGCCTCGGTCGACATCCACGTGCACGGCTTCACCGCCCTGGAGGTCACCGAGGGCGCCCGCCGCCTCGGTGAGCCGCTGGACCGCTACCTGCGCCGGCTGATGGACGCCGGCCTGCGCACCCTGCCGGGGACGGCGGCCGAGATCCTCGACGACGAGGTGCGGGCGGTGCTCTGCCCCGACAAGGTCAACACCGAGGAATGGCTGCACGCCCACCGCACCGCCCACTCGGTCGGCCTCCGGTCGAACATCACGATCATGTTCGGGGCCATCGAGCAGCCCCGGAGCTGGGCCCGCCACCTGGTGCGCACCCGCGACCTCCAGAAGGAGACCGGCGGCTTCACCGAGTTCGTTCCGCTCCCGTACGTGCACATGGCCGCCCCGCTGTACCTGCAGGGCCGCAGCCGCCGGGGCCCGACCTTCCGCGAGGCGCTGCTCATGCACGCCGTGGGCCGCATCGCCTACCGGGGCTGGGTCGACAACGTGCAGGCCAGCTGGGTCAAGCTCGGGCTGGCCGGGGCCGGCCAGGCCCTCCGGGCGGGGGCCAACGACCTCGGGGGCACGCTGATGGACGAGAACATCTCCCGGGCCGCCGGGGCCTCCCACGGCCAGCGGATGGACGAGGACGGCTTCAGCCGGTTGGTCGGCGATCTGGGTCGTCCCCTCGAGCAGCGCACGACGCTGTACGGCCGCCTGTCCCCCGCTTGAGCGCCGCCGCCCGGTCGATCACCGGGGACGCCGATCTCGACGGCCTGGTGCGCCAGCTCCTCGACCGCGTCGGTGCCGACGCCAACCGGGACCAGCTCGAGGAGATCATGGCCACCGCGGTGCGCCTGGCCACCGGTCCCGCCGACCGCCTCGACCTCAAGATCGCCAACGCCGGCCTGCGGGAGATGGCGGACGCCTACGAGGTGTTCGCCCCCTATCGCGACGTGCCGAAGGTGACGGTGTTCGGCTCGGCGCGCACCCTGCCCGACGCGCCTCTGTACGAGCAGGCCCGGGCCGCGGCGCGCGCCCTGGCCGAGGCGGGCTGGATGGTCGTCACCGGCGCCGGGCCGGGCATCATGGCCGCCGCCCAGGAGGGCGCCGGACCGGGTCGGTCCTTCGGCGTGAACATCCGCCTGCCGTTCGAGCAGGGCGCCAACGCCTTCATCGCGTCCGACCCGAAGCTGGTCGAGATGAAGTACTTCTTCACCCGCAAGCTGATGCTGATGAAGGAGTCCTCGGGCTTCATCGTGCTGCCCGGCGGGTTCGGGACCCTCGACGAGGCCTTCGAGCTGCTGACCCTCCTGCACACCGGCAAGTCGGTCCCGGCGCCGATCGTCATGCTCGACATGCCCGACGACTCCTACTGGGGGCGCTGGGACGAGTTCCTCGAGGGCGAGGTTGCCGTCCGCGGCCTGATCTCCCCCGACGACCGCCACCTGTTCACCGTCACCGACGATGCCCGGCGGGCGGCCGAGGAGATCCTCGGCTTCTACCGCAACTACGACTCGGTGCGCTGGGTCGGGGACCGTCTGGTGCTCCGGGTGCGGCGGGCTCCGGGGCGGGAGGAGCTGGCCGAGCTGCGCGGCCGCTTCTCCGATCTGTGCGTGTCCGGGACCCTCGACGTGACCGGGCCGTTCCCGGTCGAGACGCGCGACGGGGACAAGCTGGATCTCAAGCGGGTGGCGCTGCGGTTCAACCACCGCAGCTACGGGGAGCTGCGCCGGCTGATCGACGCCCTCAACCAGCTGCCGGTGCCCGGCGCCTGAGGGCCGAGGCTCCCGACCTAGGCGTCGTCGTGGTCGTCGCGGTCGGACAGGATGGCGACGGCCCGCTCGACGGACCGACGGGCGCGGGTGATGCGGCGCTCGGCGGCGGCGGCGTCCGCCATGGCGCCGTCCTGGCCGTGGTCCCGCGCCGCCGACGCCGCCTCGCGCAGGCGGTCGAGGGCCAGGTCGGCCAGCTCCTCGGCCAGCTGCTCCAGGCGGGAGCGGATCTCGTCGAGGTCGGCCATCAGCGCCGGCCGCCCCCGAGGGCCTCGTCGATCACCTCGACGGGGTGGCGCACCTCGAGTCCGGCCGCGGCCAGGTGCATGGCGCAGCCCGGGTTGGCGCTGACCACCACCTCGGCCCCGGTGGCGGCGATGGCCGCCAGCTTGCGGTCCCGGATCCGCGCCGCCATGTCGGGATGCCACGCCGCGTAGGAGCCGCCGGCACCGCAGCACAGCCCGTCGTCGTCCAGCTCCGCCAGCTCAACGGTGAAGGGGGCCAGCACCTGGCGCACCTCCTGGTGCGCCCGCTGCACGTGGCGCAGGTGGCACGGGTCCTGGACGGCGATGCGGCGCCGCACCGGCGTGCCCGGTGGCAGGGTCCGGCCCGCCAGCCACTCGTGCACGTCGCGCACGCGTGACGCGAACACCCGTCCCGGCTCACCGAGCAGGCGGCCGTAGTCCTTCATGAACGCCCCGCAGCCGGCCGAGTCCACCACCACCTCGTGC
>DASUHN010000366.1 GCA_036273495.1 Acidimicrobiales bacterium
CGGCGGGGGCGGGGGCGGCCTGCACGCCAAGATGCAGCGCATGCTCGACCAGGTCGTGGCCTACTGCCGGACCACGACCCGGGACGGCGTCCTGCTGATCAGGGACCCGATCATCCGCTCGCAGCTCGCCGAGCTGGCCCTGATGGTCGAGACCGAACGGCTCCTGTCCTACGAGTCGCTGGGCAACCACGAGAACCGGAGGCCGCCGGTGTTCGCCGGCGCTCTCGGGGTGGTGGTGATGAAGGAGGGACAGAGCCGCTTTGCCCAGCTGTGCAACCAGATCATCGGGCCGCTGGGGCAGGTCAGGGAGGGGAGCCGCTGGGCGCCGATGGGCGGGGACCCGGAGGCGTGGTACCGCCAGTCCTATGCCAACCACGCAGGCGGGGCGCCGCAGGTCAAGCGGATGGTGCTGGCCACGCGCGGCCTCGGCCTGCCCCGCTGAGGCCGGGAGGCAGCCCGTGGACCTGGCCTTCGACGACCGCCAGAGCGAGCTGGGAGGCATAGCCCGCCAGCTGTTCGCCTCCCGCTGCCCCCCCGCCACCGTGCGCGCCCTCGAGGAGGACCCGGTCGGGTTCTCCCGCGACCTCTGGGACGAGATGGGCCGTCTGGACTGGATCGGGCTGGGCCAGCCGGAGGCCGCGGGTGGATCGGGCGGGACGGTCTCGGACCTGGCGGCGGTGTACACCGAGATGGGCCGGGCCCTGGTGCCGAGCCCCCACCTGGCCTCGGCCGTGATCTGCGGCGGGGCCCTGGTGGGCGCCGGGAGCGGCAACCCCGACGGCGTCCACGGAGATCTGACCCGGTCCGTCCTGCAGGGCCGCCGGATAGTGGTGCCCGCGGTCAGCGAGCCCGGCACCACCTACGGCCCGGAAGCGGTGCGGATGGCAGCCGAGAGGCAGGGGGCCGGCTTCCGGCTGGACGGGGTGAAGCTGCTGGTGCCGTTCGCCAACTCGGCCGACCGGCTCCTGGTCGTGGCCCGCACCGGACCGCAGGCCGAGGACCTCGTCCTGGTGCTGGTCGACCCGGGCGACGGCGGCGTCGACCTCGAGCCGATGCCGAACGTGGCCGGGTACCCGCTGTTCGCCGCCACCTTCCGGTCGGCCGACGTGCCGGCGGAGGCGGTGGTCGGTCCGGTCGGCGGGGGCTGGGCCCTGCTGCGCCCGGCGCTGGAGCGCGCCACCGTGCTGCGTTGCGCCGAGATCGTGGGGGCGGGCGAGCGGGTGCTGGAGATGGCGGTCGGCTACGCCCTGCAACGGGAGCAGTTCGGCCAGCCCATCGGGCGCTTCCAGGCCGTGCAGTACCTGTGCACCGACATCGCCATCGCCACCCACCTCACCGCCCTGCTGACCCGCCAGGCGGCGTGGCGGCTGGACGAGGGGGGGCCGGGCGGCCGGGAGGTGTCGATGGCCAAGGCCTACGGCAGCCGGGCGGCCCAGCAGATCGTCCACCGCGGCCACGAGGTGCACGCCGGGGTGGCGTTCATGATGGAGGCCGACATGCAGCTGTACACGCGGCGGGCCCGGCACTGGGAGCTGGACCTGGGGGACGCCCGGTACCACGACGAGCTGATCGCCCGGTCCCTGGAGGCCTGACCGGGCTACGGTCGGGACCGGGGCCGGGCGGGCCCCTCCGGTGCGGGGAGGCAGCGATGAGAACCCAGGTCTGCGACAAGCTCGGGATCGAGTACCCGATCCTCGCCTTCAGCCACTGCCGCGACGTGGTGGCGGCGGTGACCAACGCCGGGGGCTTCGGGGTCCTCGGTGCCGTGGCCCACACGCCCGAGCAGCTCGACGTCGACCTCAACTGGATCGAGGAGCAGACCCACGGCCGCCCCTACGGCGTGGACCTCCTCCTGCCCCAGAAGTACGCCGGGGCCGAGGAGGGCGGGCTGGACCGTGACGGCCTCATGGCCCTCCTGCCCGCCGAGCAGCAGCAGTTCGTCGACGAGATCCTGGCCCGCTACCAGGTGCCCGCCCTCCCGGACAGCGAGGGCTTCCTCTCGGGGCGGCGGACGATGAGCGTGTCCCCCAAGGGCTACGAGCCCCTCCTCGACGTGGCCTTCGCCCACCGCATCGGCCTGATCGCCAGCGCTCTCGGACCACCCCCGCCGGCGCTGATCGACCGGGCCCGGGAGCACGGGGTGGCGGTGGCGGCCCTGGCCGGGACCAGGGCCCATGCCGAGCGCCACGCCGCGGCCGGGGTCGACATCATCGTGGCCCAGGGCACCGAGGCCGGGGGCCACACCGGGGAGATCTCGACCATGGTGCTGGTGCCCGAGGTGGTCGACGCCGTGGCGCCGATCCCGGTGCTGGCGGCGGGGGGGATCGGATCGGGCCGCCAGATCGCCGCGGCCATGGCGCTGGGCGCGGCGGGCGTGTGGTGCGGGTCGGTGTGGCTCACCACGGCCGAGGCCGAGACCCAGCCCACGGTCAAGGACAAGTTCCTGCGGGCCTCGTCGGCCGACACGGTGCGGTCCCGGTCACTCACGGGCAAGCCGGCGCGCATGCTGCGCACGGCCTGGACCGACGCCTGGTCCGAGCCGGAGGCGCCCGCCCCCCTGGCCATGCCGCTCCAGACGATCCTCGTGGCCGAGGCCCAGGCGCGCATCGCCCGCAGCGCCCCCCAGGAGGGCTCGGGGGCGGCCGATCTGGCCACCTACTTCGTGGGCCAGGTGGTGGGGGGGATGAACCAGGTGAAGCCGGCCCGCCAGGTGGTGCTGGAGATGGTGACCGAGTACGCCGAGGTGGCGGCCCGCTTCGCCGAGCAGGCCGCCGCCGTCGGCTGAGCCGGGCCGCGGCCGTGGCTGACGCGCCGGACACCGAGCAGCGGCTCCGGGCCCTGGAGGAGCGCGTCGCCCTCCTGGAGGACCAGCTGGCCCTGTACCGGCTGGTCAGCACCTACGGCCCGGCCGTGGACACCGGCAGCGGGAACGAGGCCGCGGAGCTGTGGGCCGAGGACGGCGCCTACGAGTTCGACACCTCGCGCCTCGACGGGCCCGAGGGGATCTCCGCCATGGTCGCGGGCGAGACCCACCAGGGCCTGATCCACCAGGGCTGCGCCCACGTCCTGGCCCTGCCGGTCCTGACCGTCGACGGGGACGAGGCCCAAGCCACCGGGTACTCCCGCGTGTACCGCCACGTCGGCGACGGCTACGAGGTGTGGCGGGTGTCGGCCAACCACTGGCGGTTCCGGCGCACGCCGGATGGATGGCGGGTGACCCACCGGGTGAACCGGACCCTCGACGGCAGCCCCGAGGCGCGCGCCATCCTGCGTCGCGCCTTCGGCGAGAGCACACGGGAGACGTGATGATCGATCTGGGACTGGGCGGCAAGGGCGCCGTGGTGTCGGGCGCCGGGTACATCCCCGAGCGGGCCGGCCACGGGCGGATCTGCTCGCTGAAGCTGGCCGAGGCCGGCGCCACCGTGGCCTGCATCGACATCGACGAGGGCCGGGCCAAGGGGACCGTGGCCGAGGTCGAGGCCGCGGGCGGGAAGGCCTTCGCGGTCACCGCCGACATGACCGATCCGGCCCAGGTGGACCGGGCCCTCGACGAGGCGCGGGCCGGGCTGGGGTCGCTCGACGTCTGCGTCGACATCATCGGCGGGGCCCGGTGGGACCGGGCCCAGGACTTCTCCGACGACGACTGGGCCTGGACCGTCCAGAACAACCTGAGCCAGGTCTTCTACCTGTTCCGGGCGGCGGGGCGCCGGATGATCAGCCAGGGCACCGGCGGGTCGCTCGTGGCGCTGGCGTCGGTGGACGGCATCTCCGCCGCCGCCCTGCACGCCCCCTACGGCGCCGCCAAGGCCGGCGTGATCTCGCTGGCCAAGACCTTCGCCCACGAGCTCGGCCGCCACGGCATCCGGGTCAACGCGGTGGCGCCGGGCAACGTGGGCGCCGGCAACGAGGACTGGCCCGAGGGTCAGTACGCCGTGAACCAGGTCAACCCGCTCGCTCCGCCCCGGGCCCGTGACATCGGCAACGCCGTGTTGTTCCTGTCGTCGTCGCTCGCCGAGCGGATCACCGGCCAGACCCTCGTGGTCGACGGCGGGGCCACCATCCGCGACCTTTGGGGGCTCACCGAGGAGGTCCTGCCCCAGTTCCGCACCGGCCAGTACGACGACCGCACCTACAGAGGGCGTTAGCCCCCGGGCCCACGATCAGCGGTTGGCAGCCGACGCTCCGCCGTCGACGTAG
The DNA here is from genome assembly GCA_036273495.1 of Acidimicrobiales bacterium. Lineage (NCBI taxonomy): Bacteria > Bacillati > Actinomycetota > Acidimicrobiia > Acidimicrobiales > Acidimicrobiales bacterium. Next base: position 4,198 of record DASUHN010000366.1, read on the forward strand.
ATGACCTGGCCCGAGATGTACGAGGCCTGCTCGGACACGAGGAAGCCGACGGCGTTGGCGATGTCGTCGGGGGTCCCGATGCGCCGGAGCGGCACGAGGGCGGCGCGCTGCGCCATGCGCTCCCCCTCGTAGGCGGGCGCCGTGCCCTCGGTGAGCATCGATCCGGGCCCGATGGCGTTGACCCGGATCCCGCTCGGGCCCAGCTCGAGGGCCAGCTGCCGGGTCAGGGCCTCGACGGCCGACTTGGTCACCGGATACACCTCGACGGCGGTGGCGGCCATGGCCGCCGCCAGCGACGACAGGTTGACGATCACCCCCCGGCCCGCGGCGACCATGCCGGGGGCAAAGGCCCGGCAGCAGTTGAGCGTCCCGCCCAGGTTCACCGCCATCACCCGGTCGATGGCGGAGTCGGCGGCCTCGACCACGCTCCCGTAGGTCCAGATGCCGGCGTTGTTCACGAGCACGTCGACGGTGCCGACCTGCTCGGCCAGGGCGTTCACCGCCGCCCGGTCGGAGACGTCGCAGCCGTGGCCCCGGCCCCCGAGGGCTTCCGCGGCGGCGGCTGCCGCGGCGGGGTCGATGTCCACGGCCACCACCTCGTAGCCGTCAGCGGCCAGCCGCCCGACGATGGCCCGCCCCAGACCCCGCCCCGCCCCGGTCACCAGTGCCGTGGCCATCAGACGGGACTCGCCTCCTCGCGTGCCCGCTCCACCAGCCGCCGGCGCTGCACCTGACCGGTCGGGCCGGTGCGGGGGATGGCGTCGACCAGGAGCAGGCGCCGGGGGTGCTTGAAGGAGGCGAGGCTCGGGGCGCAGTGGCCGCGCAGCTCGTCGAGATCGACGCTATGCCCGGGCCGCAGCACGACGAATGCGGTCACGATCTCTCCCCAGTCGTCGTCGGGAACGCCGGCCACGGCGGCGTCGGCCACGGCGGCGTGGCGCTGGAGGACGACGTCGACCTCGGCCGGGGCCACGGTCTCGCCTCCCGTGCGGATCATGTCCTTGATCCGCCCCACCACCCACAGGTAGCCCTCGTCGTCGCGCTCGACCAGGTCCCCGGTGCGGTACCAGCCGTCGACGACGGCGGCGGCGGTGGCTTCGGGGTTGCGGAAGTACCCGCTGAACATCTGGGGGCTGCGGACCCACAGCTCCCCCTCGACGATGCGGAAGTGCACGCCGACCGAGGGGAGCCCGACCGAGCCGGGCTTGCGGAGCACGTCGTCGGGCCCGAGGATGGCCAGACCTCCCGCCTCCGTGGCCCCGTAGCCGATCGAGGTGGTCGTGCCCGGGAAATGCTCGGCCATCCGGGTCAGGAGGTCGATGGGCGTGGCCGAGGTGCCGGTGTTGGCCTGGCGCAGGCTGGTGAGGTCGTACGCCGACCGGTCGGCCTCCATGATGCGCCGCCACACGGCGGGGATGGCGTAGAAGCGGGTCACCCGCCTGCGGTGGATGGCCTCCAGTATCGACTCGGTGTCGCCTCCGTCGACGAGGGCGCTCTCGTCCCCTCCGTACCAGGCGTTGTGCACGAAGGCCCAGCCCCCCCAGTGGAACTGGGGGAAGATGCTGCCCGCCGGCCCGGCGCCGACCAGGCCCCCGCCGATGGTGGCCCCGCCGGTGCGCATGCGGTTGCTGCGGTGCGACAGCACCGCCCCCTTCGGGGCTCCGGTCGTGCCGCTGGTGAAGAAGATGACGTCGGCGTCCATCTCGTCGACCTCGGGCAGGTCGACCGCCGACGGGCGCCGCTGCGCCAGCAGGGCATCGAGGGTGACATCCCCGGTGTGGGAGTCATCGTGCACGACCAGGGCCGGCTCGGCCAGGTCGAGGATGGCGCCGGCCTCGTCGGAGTTGAAGCGGGGGTTGAGCGGCACGAACACGGCGCCGGCCTGGGCCGCCCCGTAGTACAGGGCGCCGGTGTCGATGGCGGTCTCCCCCCACCACGCCACCCGGTCACCGCGGCGAACCCCGCGGGCGGCCAGGACCAGGGCCACGTGCTCGGCCCGGTCGGCCAGCTGGCCGAACGTGCGCTCCTGGCCCCGGTAGCTCACCGCCACCCGGTGGGGCAGGCGCGCCGCCGTGGTCCGGACGATGTCGTGCAGCAGGAGGGGATCCATCAGCGTGAAGGAGGCGCCGCGCCCCTAGCGCGGCGCGAGCGTCTTCAGCTGGCCCACGGGGAAGGTCTCCTCGAAGACGCTGGCGACGTAGCCGGGGCCCTCGGCCGTAGGGATGAACCAGCCCGTCGGGCACATGGTGAGGATCTCGACGAAGGTGAAGCCCGCCCCTTCCATCTGGAGCTCGAACGCCCGCCGCAGGAACTTCTTGGTCTGGGCCACCGCGCCGGCGTTGTTCACCGCGCCGCGCGCCACATAGGCGGTGCCGGGCAGCGTCCGCACCAGGTCGGCGACCGGGATCGGGAAGCCGTGGGTGCCGGGGTCCCGCCCCTCCAGGCTGGTCTTGGTGCGCTGGCCCACGACCGTCGTCGCCGTCATCTGCCCGCCCGTGTCACCGAAGACCCCGTTGTTCAGCATGATGCACGTGATCGGCTCGGCCCGGCCGGCGGCGTGCAGCAGCTCGTGGAGGCCCTCGCTGGCCATGTCCCCGTCCCCCTGCAGTGTGAACACCGCCACGCCGGGGTGGACCCGCTTCACGCCAGTGGCCACGGCCGGCGCCCGGCCGTGCAGGCACTGGAGCCACTCCAGGTCGGTGAGCACCGCCGCCTGGGTGTAGCAGCCGTGGCCGATGACCCCCACGGCCCGGTCGGCCAGCGCCAGCTCGGTCATCACCTCGCACAGGAGGCGCCACGCCACCGGGTGCCCGCAGCCGGGGCAGAGGTGGTGCTCCTCGGACAGCAGGAGCGGGGAGCCGAACTCGGCCACCTTGGTGGCCGGCACGCCGGGCGGGGCGCCGGTCGGTACGTGGGTCATCTCAGTCTCCTTCGTCGATCACCCGGCGGACGGCGGCGCGGATGGCGGACGCCTGGAGCAGCTCTCCCTGGCGCATCCCGCTGTAGTCGATGCTGACCCCGCCGATGAAACGGATCTTGGACCGGTCGGGGATGCTGAGGCGGACGTCGTCGAGCATCTGGCCGGCGTTGAGCTCGTAGACCAGCACCCGGCGGGCCCCGGCGGCCGCCTCGGCCAGGGCGGCTTCGGGGAAGGGCCACAGGCTGATCGGCCGGAACGAGCCGATCCGCACGCCCTCGGCGCGCAGCTCCTCGACGACGTAGTCGACGAACGGCCCCGACGTGCCCCACGACACCACGAGGTACTCGGCGTCGTCGGCCATGAAGGACTCGTGGCGCTGCTCGGCCTCGGCCACGGCCGCGAACTTGTCGGCGATGTGCTTCCACTGCCCGTCCGGGCCCCGGCCGGGACGGTTGGCCTTGCCGATGTCCCATGACCAGATCTGGCGCGAGCTGCCGGTGCCGCCGGTCGACCCGTCCAGGGCCCAGTCCTTGGCGGGCAGCGGCCCGTAGTCGCGGGGCGAGACGTCCACGCTCATGTTCGTGTCGGCGATCAGGTAGTCCCCGAGCAGGATCACCGGGGCGCGGTAGGTGTCGGCCAGGTGGAACAGCAGCTGGGTGTGCTCCACCGCCTCCACCACGTCCCTGGGCGCCAGGGTGATCGTGCGGTAGTCACCCCAGCCGCCGCCCCGCGTGCACTGGAAGTAGTCCTGCTGGCCGCGCGCCATGTTGAACAGGACGAAGGGCACCTCGTTGAGCGCCGCCTCGGCCACCGCCTCCTGCATGAGGGCGATGCCCTGCCCGCACGATCCCGTCCCCGCCCGGGCGCCGGCGGCGGCGGCGCCGATGGTCATGTTCACCGCCTCGATCTCGCTGGCGGCGTTCATGCACACCCCGCCCGCGTCGGGCATCCGCCGGGCCATGCTCTCGAGCAGCCCGGTGAAAGGCAGCATGGGGTACCCGGTGAAGAACCGGCACCCGGCGGTCACCGCCGCCTCGGCCAGGGCGTCGCTGCCCTGGAGCAGCCGGACCGCCATCAGCCGCCACCCGGTTCCGTCTCGAGCAGCTGGGGCTCCTCGAAGCGGTACACCTCGAACACGAAGTCGGGGCAGACCTCCCGGCACGCCCGGCAGGCGGTGCAGCCCGGGCTCAGGAGCGGGAAGCGGAAGCCGTGGGCGTTGGCCTCCTCCGACATCGAGAGCACGCCGGGGCGGCAGGCGGGGATGCACAGCTCGCAGCCCTTGCAGCGCTCGACCTCGATCACCACGGTCCCACGGGTGAGCACGGCGCTCATCGGGCGCCGCCTCCCGAAGCTGCCGCCGACGCCGCCGCCACCCACGCCGGCGCCGCTCCCTCCGGACCCGCTTCGGCCCCGGCCCGGAGGGCGGCCTCGTTGGCGGCGATGTGCTGGGTCCGGTAGGGCGGGACCATCTGCTTCATGGCCTCGACCAGGGCGCCGACGCCGACCAGGCCGGTGACGGCGGCGTAGGCGCCGAGCAGCACGTACGACGCGCTCATCGGGGCCGACAGCTCGGTGGCGATCCTCCCGGCCGGGACCAGGAACAGCTCGATCCCGTCGTGAGGAAGCTCCGGGCCCATCATGGACCCGTTGGCTACGGCCATCCCCCCGGGCCGGATGCGCGCCCGGGTGGGCTCCCAGTACTCGGCGGACATCACGAACGCCGACCACGCCGACGGCAGGATCGGGAGAGCCCGCACCGGGCCGTCGGCCACGACCACGGTGGCGTCGGTCTGGCCCCCGCGCATGGCCCCGGCGTACTGGCCGCACATCATGGCCTGGCGGCCCTCCGCCACGGCGGCGAGGGCCAGCGTCTTGGCCGACAGCTGGATGCCCTGCCCGCCGATGCCGGTGAGCAGCACCTCGACCTGCATTCGTCACCCCCGGACGGCGCCCTGCGAGGATCACCATACCGCCGGGTGGCGCCTGTTCACGGGTCGTCACCCGTGTTGGGGGCCGACCGTCGACCGAGATAAATGTCGCGGACCACGGCGGCGTCGTCGAACTCGGAAACAGGACCCGAGGCCGCCACCCGGCCCCCCTCGATCACGACCACGCGGTCGGCCACCGCCAGGGCCTGCTCCACCACCTGCTCGACCAGGAGGATGGCCAGGCCCTCGGCCCGGAGGCGCCCCACCAGGGAGAAGACCTCGCGCGCCACGCCCGGCGCCAGCCCGGCAGAGGGCTCGTCGAGCAGGAGCACCCGGGGTTCGGGCATCAGAGCCTGGGCGATGGCGAGCATCTGCTGCTGGCCTCCGGACAGGCTTCCCGCCGGCGTCCGGCGCCGTTCGGCCAGGACGGGGAAGCGGGTGTAGGCCTGCTCGAGGGCGGCGCGCACCGCCGGGCCGGTGCCGAGCAGCGGGCGGCGGAGCGGGTAGGCGCCGATCAGCAGGTTCTCCTGGACGCTGCGGCGGCGGAAGATGCGCTTGCCCTCCTGCACGAAGCCGAGCCCGGCCCGGGTCCGCCCGTACGGAGGCATTGGAGACAGGTCGGAGCCGTCGAGGGTGACCCGCCCCGACTCCACCACCGGCAGGAAGCCGGCTATGGCGTTGAGCAGCGAGGTCTTGCCGGCGCCGTTGCGACCGAGCACCACGGTCACCGCCCCGGCCTCGGCCGCCACGGACACTCCCCAGAGGACCCGGAGGTCCCCGTAGCCGCCGACCAGCTCGACCGCCTCGAGGGTCATCGGTCCCCGCCCTCGGGCCCGGCGGCGGCGCGCTCCAGGTCAGCGATCGTCTCGGTGGCCGACGACGCTCCTGTGTACTCCTCGAGCACCCGCGGGTCGGACTGGATCTCGCCCGGCGTGCCGGAAGCCAGAAGGGAGCCGTTGGCGAGCACGTGGATCCGGTCGGCCAGCTTCAGCACGAGGGGGAAGTTGTGCTCGACCAGCACAACGGTGCCCCCCGCCCGCCGGATGAGGTCGATGGCCCCTTCCAGGCGGTCCAGGTCCGCCTCGTCGAGGCCGGAGCCGACCTCGTCGAACAAGAAGAGCCCGGGCCGGGCGGCCAGGCACCGGGCCAGCTCGGCCAGCCGGCGGGTGCCCAGCGGCAGCGACACGACGTCGGCCTCCGCCTGGGGCCCGATGCCCAGGAGGTCGAGCAGGTCGGCGGCGTCGGCGTTGTCCCGGGCCACTCTCCGGCGGTAGCCGGGCGTGCGCAGGATGGCTGACGGGATGGCGGGCCGGCCCGCGGCGTAGCGCCCGGTGGTCACGAACGTGCGCGTGCTCATGCCCGCCGGGATGAGCGGCGTCTGGAAGGTGCGGGCCACACCGGCCCGGGCCGTCCGGTAGGGGCTGAGGCCGTCCAGCCTCGTGTCCCCCAGGTGCACCTGGCCCCCGCTCGGCCGGTAGAAGCCCGAGATCAGGTTGAGGAGCGTCGTCTTGCCCGAACCGTTGGGACCGATCAGGGCGGTGACCTGACCGGGAGCCGCCTCGAGGGAGACGTCGTCCAGAGCCGTGAGTCCCCCGAAGACCTTGGTGGCGCCGATCACCCGCAGGAGCCGACCGTCCAGCGGCGGGAGGCTGCTGACGCCCGGCTCTCCGGTCGGGGACGGGTCGGGGGCGGGACGGCGGGACCCGCCCCAACCGGCCCCGCGCGAGCCCAGGCGGGGACGGACCCGCCGGGAGAGCATCCGGACGAGTCCGGCCGAGCCCTCCGAGAACACCAGGCCCGCCACCACCAGGAAGGCACCGAAGATGATCAACGAGTAGCTCTGGAACGAGGCGATGCGCTCCGGACCGAGCTGGAGCACGGCGGCGCCGAAGACGGCGCCGTAGACCGATTGCGATCCCCCGACGATCGATGCCGTGAGCACGGTGAAGGCGAAACCGAGCGAGAACGACGACGGGGAGATGTAACCGGACAGAAAGGCGAACAGGACCCCCGCCACCCCCGCCGGGATGGCACCGACGACGTAGGCGAACAGCTTCAGGCGGTAGACGGCTATGCCGAGGGACGCCGCCAGGATGGGACTCTGCTTGAGGACCAGGAACGCGTTCCCGTGGGGGGAGCGGATGATGTTGCGCAGGACCAGGAACCACAGGGCCGCGACCAGGACCACGAAGACGTAGAAGTCCCGGCCGTCCAGCTCCAGCCCGGCCAGCGTCGGGACGGGGATGCCGGGCAGACCCTCGGCCCCGCCCGTCTCGGCGCGCAGGAGGTCCAGCACCGAGGGGATCAGCAGCACCAGGAAGAACGACACCATTGCCAGCGACCAGCCCCCCAGGCGGAGCCCCGGGATCCCGGAGGCGAGACCGACGATGACCACCCCGGCGATGGCGGCCAGCAGGCAGAGGGCTATGTCGTCGACGTTGTGGGCCACCGACAGGTAGCCGGCCACGTAGGCGCCGACCGCGTACAGCGCCACCTGGCTCACGGCCAGCTCGCCTGCGTATCCGAGGGAGGTGTTGAGCCCGGAGACGATCAGGCTCAGGATCACGATGAGGATCACCTGGCGGTCCCAGTAGTCGTTGAGGCCGAGCCAGGGCAGGAAGACGAGGACCACTACCAGGCCCACCAGGGCCAGCGGGCGACCGAAGCGGGCCGGGCTCACACCTGGCGCTCCACTGCGCCGCCGAACAGCCCGCGCGGGCGGGTCAGCAGGACCAGCAGGAAGATGGCGAAGACGATCACCTGGGGCCAGTCGGTGTTGGTGTACCGCTCCGCCACCGCATACGCCAGCCCGGTGACGAACCCGCCGATGAGCCCACCGAGCTGGCTGCCCGACCCGCCGATGGCTATGGCCACGAAGCCGAACAGAGCCAGGCTGTCGGCCAGGGTGGGCGTGGCGTAGGTGCGGGCCCCCACGACCACGTCGAACAGCCCGGCGATGGCCCCCGACACGGCAAAAGCT
>DASUHN010000367.1 GCA_036273495.1 Acidimicrobiales bacterium
GCCCCCCCGGGGATCACCGTCTCCCCGGCCTACCTGGCCCTGCGGGGCTTCGAGGGAACGCGGGGCCAGAGCGTGGCCGTGCCCGGGCCCGCCGGGAAGGTGGTCCTGGCCCTGGGCACGGGCGCGCCCGGGACCGACGACCTCGAGGCTCTCCGCCTGGCCGGGGCCGCCCTGGCGCGGGGGGCGGCGCACGCCGGTCACACCGCTCTGTTTGCCGGGAGCCTGCCCCGCGGCGTGGATCCCGCCGCCGCCGGTCAGGCCCTGGCGGAGGGGGCGTCGTTGGCGGCGTACCGCTACACGACGTTCAAGTCCGAGGCCAACGGAAGTGAGCGGGCCCGCCTCGAGCGGGTGACGGTCGTGGGTGGTGACCTCGGTCTCGCCGCGGGTCTGGAGCGGGGAGCGGTGCTGGCCTCGGCGGTGGCCCTGGCCCGCGACCTGGTCAACGAGCCCCCCGGCTCGCTGACGCCGACGCGGATGGCCGAGATCGCCACCCGGCTGGCGGCGCGGGCCGGCCTCGAGGTCCGGGTCTACGACGCCGCCGAGATCGACGCCGAGCGGCTGGGCGGCCTGGCGGGCGTGGCCCGGGGCTCGGACGAGGAGCCCCGGCTGGTGCGCCTGGAGTACACGCCCCGTCGGGCCGAGTCGTCGGTCCCGACCGTGGCGCTGGTCGGCAAGGGCATCACCTTCGACTCGGGGGGCCTGTCGCTCAAGACCGCCGACGGGATGATGACCATGAAGACCGACATGAGCGGGGCGGCGGCCGTGCTGGCCGCCATGTCGGTGCTCTCCCGCCTGGCGGTGCCGGTGCGCGTGACCGGCTTCATGCCGCTCACCGAGAACATGCCCGGCGGGAGGGCCATCAAGCCCGGCGACGTGCTGCGAGCCCGCAACGGCAAGACCATCGAGGTGCTGAACACCGACGCCGAGGGCCGCCTCGTGCTGGCGGACGCCCTCTCGCTGGCCGTCGAGGAGGGCCCCGCCGCCATAGTCGATCTTGCCACCCTCACGGGCGCGGTGGTGGTGGCGCTGGGCCGGCGCATCGCCGGGCTGATGGCCAACGACGACGAGCTGGCCACGCGTCTCGAGACCTCGGCGGCCCGGGCCGGCGAGCGGCTCTGGCGCCTGCCTCTCCCCGACGACTACCGCAAGGACATCGACTCCGAGGTGGCCGACATCAAGAACATCGGAGGCCCGGGGTCGGCCGGTTCGATCGTCGCCGGTCTGTTCCTCCGCGAGTTCGTGGCCGAAGTCCCGTGGGCGCACCTCGACATCGCGGGCACGGCGCGCTCCGACACCGCCGACGGCTACACCACCAAGGGCGCCACCGGATTCGGGGTCCGCACGCTCGTCGAGCTGCTCCGCACGTACGGCCAGCCCGCCGACCCTTCCGGCGGCGCCGCCTCCTGATCCCGGGCGGCCCCGTCCCCGGCGGCCTGCTCGGCCAGCCGGTGCCGGTCCCACGCCCACTGCGCCGACTCGTGGGCCAGCGCCGGGTGGTAGCGCCAGCGCAGCAGCTGGCGCTCGGTGGACTCCACGTCCTCCCCGAGCTCGACCAGGCTGAGGGCCAGCTGGCGGGACCGGCGCCGCACGGCGTCGGCGGCGCGGGGCTGGCTCTCCTGCCAGCGCTGGTGGGACAGCTGGAGCGAGGAGGGCAGCCGCACGACCTGGCGCCGGGTCAGCGGGGGTAGGCGCCGCCGCACCGCCAGCGCCCCGTCCTCGTCGATCCGCGCCACCTCGAAGTACACGGCCCGCTCGACGCAGCGGTCAAGGGGGCCGTTGCGGCCGGCCCGCCTTCCGAGCCCCAGCACCCGCGAGAGCTCGGTCAGGCCCAGCGTGGCCCCCTCCGGGTGCTCCTCCAGCACCGCCACCAGCCGGCGCAGGAGCCACGTGGTCGTGGGGCCCAGGATCCCCAGCCAGAACTCCTCCACGTAGGCGGACCGGGGGTCGTGACCTAGCGTGTCGAGGACCGGATCGGGCCAGGGGCGCACGTCGAGGGTGCGCCCGACCCGGCCCGGCTGGCCTACCGCAGACGAGGTTTTGATCATCTTTCATAGTATTTCATGTCATCCGGGATGGGTCAACGGGTGAGTGTCGACCTGGCCGACCTGAACCGGGCGCGGGACTGGATCGACGCCGCGTCCCGGGTGGTCGTCCTGTCGGGGGCCGGGATCTCGACCGACTCGGGCATCCCCGACTTCCGGGGACCCCAGGGGACGTGGACCCGCAACCCCGAGGCCGAGAAGATGGCCACGATCCAGCACTACCTGGCGGACCCCGACGTGCGGCGGCGGTCGTGGCAGAACCGGCTCACCTCCCCGACGTGGGACGCCCGGCCCAATGCCGGCCACCGGGCCGTCGTCGAGCTGGAGCGGCGGGGCAAGCTCCTGGCCCTGGTGACCCAAAACGTCGACGGGCTGCACCTGCTGGCCGGCTCCGACCCCGCCCGGGTCATCGAGATCCACGGCAACGCCCGGGCCACCGTGTGCTGGTCCTGCGGGGACCGGCGCCCGATGGAGGAGGCTCTCGACCGGGTGCGCGCCGGCGAGGAGGAGCCCGGCTGCCCGGTGTGCGGGGGGATCCTCAAGTCGACCACCGTCCACTTCGGGGAGCCGTTGGTGGCCGCCGACCTGGCCCGGGCCGAGGACGCCGCCTCCACCTGCGACCTGATGCTCACCGTGGGGACGACCCTCACCGTCCATCCCGCCGCCGGGCTGGTGCCCGTGGCGGCGGCGGCCGGGGCCCGGATCGTGGTCGTCAACGCCGAGCCGACGGCCTACGACCACCTCGCCGACGCCGTGGTCCGGGGCCAGATCTCCGAGGTCCTCCCCGAGATCGTTCAGCCCGTCCAGGCCACGCCGTAGCGGCCGGCGTGCACCTGCGCCGCCCGCTCCCGCCGGCCCCGCGCCAGAGACGGGCTGGGCCGGTCGGGCGCCGGCCACCCGATCAGCACCGCCCCCACCGGGCGAACCTCCTCCGGCAGCCCGCACGCCCGCCGCACCGCCTCCTCGCCGCGGAACAGGCCCATGAACAGCGCCCCCATGCCCTCGTCGACCGCGGCCACGAGCATCGCCATCACCGCGCACCCGGCGTCCACCCACCAGAACGGCACGGGCCACCCCGCCTCGTCGTCCAGGCCTGAGCCCGCCTTGTCCGGCTCGGAGTAGCGCTCGACGTAGGGGCCGGGGCCGGTGAGCGGCATCACGATCACCGGCGCCCGCCGGGTCTGCTCGTGGCGGGGGTGGGCGGCCCGCCAGGCGGCGTCGGTCGCCGCCTCCCAGAACGCCTCCCGGTCACCGGCGGTCTCCAGGACCAGCAGGTCGACGCCCTGGCTGAAGCCCGCCGACGGCGCCCGCCGCCCCGCCTCCAGCACCCGGGCCAGGGCCTCCCGGGGCAACTCCCGGTCCTCGAACGCCCGCACCATGCGCCGCCGGCGCAGCGCCTCGTAGGTCTCCACCGGGCCAACCTAAGCCGCCCCCCGCCACCGCTCTCGTCCCGGGAATGTCGACCTGACCGGTAGGGTTTTACCTCTGGATCAGCAAGGAGCGACCAGTGGCCAGTTTCCGTGAGCTCTTGTCCAACGCCAAGAGCCAGATCAGGGAAGTCGACACCGCCGAGGCCGAGCGCCTCGTCGGAGGGGGAGCGCTGCCCATCGACGTCCGGGAGCCCGACGAGTACCAGCAGGGGGCCGTCGAGGGCGCCCTGCACATCCCCCGCGGGCAGCTCGAGACCAACATCGAGGGCCGGGTGAGCGACCACGCCACCCCGCTGGTCGTGTACTGCGCCGGCGGCACCCGGTCGGCCTTCGCCGCCAAGACCCTCCAGGACCTGGGCTACGAGGACGTGGTCTCGGTCGTGGGCGGCTTCAACCGCTGGAAGGACGAGGGCCGGGCCTGGAAGGTGCCGCCCGTCCTCACGCCGGAGCAGCGCAACCGCTACCACCGCCACCTGCTCCTCCCCGAGGTGTCCGAGGCCGGCCAGCAGAAGCTGCTGGCCTCCAAGGTGCTGCTGCTCGGCGCCGGCGGTCTGGGCTCGCCCGCCGCCCTCTACCTGGCCGCCGCCGGGGTGGGCACGATCGGGATCATCGACATGGACGTGGTCGACGCCTCCAACCTGCAGCGCCAGATCCTCCACAACATGGACCGGATCGGCGAGCGCAAGGTCGACTCGGCCAAGAAGACCCTGACCGCCGTGAACCCCGACGTGAACGTGGTGACCTACGACGCCCGGCTCGGGGCCGACAACATCCTCGACATCATCGACGGCTACGACGTGATCGTCGACGGGACCGACAACTTCCCCACCCGGTACCTGGTCAACGACGCCTCCCTGCTCAAGCGGATCCCGGTCGTCCACGGGTCGATCTTCCGCTTCGAGGGCCAGGCCACCGTCTTCGCCCCCTACGACGGTCCCTGCTACCGGTGCATGATCCCGGAGCCGCCGCCCGCCGAGCTGGCGCCCTCCTGCGCCGAGGCGGGGGTGCTCGGGGTGCTGCCGGGCATCATCGGGTCGATCCAGGCCATGGAGGCCATCAAGGTGCTTCTGGGCCTCGGGGACCCGCTGATCGGGCGCCTGCTGGCCTACGACGCCCTCGAGGAGACCTTCCGGAGCTACAAGGTCCACCGCGACCCGAAGTGCCCGGCCTGCGGTGAGGACGCCGGACCGATCGTCATCGCCGAGTACGACGAGCTCTGCATGCCCCACCCCAAGGAGCCCCCCGCGGTGTAGGGCATAGCCTCTGGCCATGCCTGAAGCTGACAAGGCGCGCCGGACCGACTCCGGCATCGAGATCCGGCCGGTCTACACCGACGCCGACCTGAACGGGTTCGACCCCGACAACCGGCTCGGCCGCCCGGGCGCCTACCCCTACACCAGGGGCATCTACCCCGACATGTACCGGGGCCGGCCCTGGACGGTCCGGCAGTACTCCGGGTTCGGCACCGCCGAGTCGACCAACGAGCGCTGGAAGCTGCTGCTGGCCGGGGGCGGGACCGGCCTGTCCTGCGCCTTCGACCTGCCGACGCAGATGGGCTACGACTCCGACCACCCCCGCGCCGAGGGGGAGGTGGGCAAGGTCGGCGTGGCCATCGACTCCATCGCCGACATGCGCCTGCTGCTGGCGGACATGCCGCTGGAGCGGGTCACCACCTCGATGACCATCAACGCCACGGCGGCCATCCTGCTCCTGCTCTACCAGCTCGTCGCCGAGGAGAACGGGTTCGACGCCACCAAGCTGGGCGGGACCATCCAGAACGACATCCTCAAGGAGTACGTGGCGCGGGGCACCTACATCTACCCGCCCCGCCCGTCGATGCGGGTCATCACCGACATCTTCGCCTACTGCCGCGAGCACCTCCCGTCCTGGAACACCATCTCGATCTCCGGCTACCACATCCGGGAGGCGGGCTCCACGGCGGTCCAGGAGATCGCCTTCACGCTGGCCAACGGCATCGCCTACGTGCAGGCGGCGGTGGACGCCGGGCTGGCGGTGGACGACTTCGCCCCCCGGCTCAGCTTCTTCTGGAACGCCCACAACAACCTCTTCGAGGAGGTGGCCAAGTTCCGCGCCGCCCGCCGGATGTGGGCCCGGATCATGACCGAGCGCTTCGGGGCCCGGAACGAGAAGTCCAAGCTCCTCCGCTTCCACACCCAGACGGGCGGATCGACGCTCACCGCCCAGCAGCCCGAGAGCAACATCGTGCGCACCGCCGTCCAGGCCCTCGCCGCCGCCCTGGGCGGGACCCAGAGCCTGCACACCAACGGTTTCGACGAGGCCCTCGGGCTCCCGACCGAGCGGGCGGCCAAGATCTCGTTGCGCACCCAGCTGATCCTCCAGCACGAGTCGGGCATCACCGACACCGCCGACCCGCTGGCCGGGTCCTACTTCGTGGAGTCGCTAACCGACGAGGTCGAGGACCGGGCCTGGGAGTACCTGGAGAAGATCGACGGGATGGGCGGGGCGGTGGCCGCCATCGAGGCCGGCTACATGCAGGACGAGATCGAGCAGGCCGCCTACTCCTACGCCCGCTCCATCGATGCGGGTGAGAAGGTCATCGTCGGGGTCAACCGCTACGCCGATGCCACCCCCGAGCCCGCCGAGGTCTTCCCGATCGACCCCGAGCTGCAGCGCCGCCAGGCCGACCGCACCCGCCGGGTCCGCGCCGACCGCGACCAGGCGGCCGTCGGCGCCGCCCTCTCCGACCTGGAAGCGGCCACCCGGGCCAGCCAGAACCTCCTCGTTCCCATGAAGGAGGCCCTGCGCCTCCAGGCCACCCTGGGCGAAGTCAGCGACGTGCTCCGCCAGGTCTTCGGTACCTACCAGCCGGCGCGCTGACCGGCTCGGCTGGGCCCGACGCCGCTCCCCGCCTCCGCTCCCGCTGGGCGGCCCTACCGCGCCGATTCCAAAGAGTCCGAAAGACACGTCGCGTGGTGAAGGTCCGTCCCCCGACCGCGGATCGTGAATTCGGAACGGGGTGGAACATGACGCGTGACGTTGCTGGATGATCGGCGAGATTCTTGGCCACTCGCAGTCGCGGGCATCCCGCCCAAGGTGGCCGGCCGGGTCGGCGCAGCTTCGTTCTCCCGTCCGACGCGTTCCATCCCGTTCCGAATCCACCGACCATGCTGATCCCAACGCGCAGGGTGACTTTCGGAGACTGTGAAACCGATGTCAGGTAGGTACCGCAGCCTCTCGCCGTAGACGGGGGCCGATCCGGCCTGCGACCAGGGCCACCAGGACGATCCCGATGAAGAGGATGTAGAAGGGGAAGGCCACCACGGCGGTGGTCAGGTGCCGGACGGTCAGCAGGGTGATCCCGGCGTTGGCGGTGGCGCCGATGTACACGCCGGAGGTCTCGGTCTCGGGATGGCG
>DASUHN010000368.1 GCA_036273495.1 Acidimicrobiales bacterium
AACGGCCATTCGGGGATGGTGTGCTCGAACCCGAGAGCGAACGCCGTCGGCAGCTCCATTACCCTGTCCACGCCGCGTACCTGACAGCGGCCGAACTCCTCGACCAGCCCGGGTGAGGCGATCCGCAGCCCCCCGGACTCCCCGCCGGCCGCCAGTACGCTGAACAGGCGGTCGAGGCCGCGGGCGTTCGAGTGCATGTTGGCGGCGGGGATCTCGGCGCGGCGCCAGGCGTCGGTCATGCAGTGGGCCGGGTCGTTGGAGTCAGGAGGGTTCCCGAAGGCGCGGGGCCCGAGCGAGGTCTTCATGTCCCAACGGTCGAAGAACGTCCCGTCGGGGGCGGTCTCCACGATCAGATCGGCGGTCCGGGCGTCGTCCCACCTGGGCAGGGGCATGTGGAGGTCCACGCCCAGGGGCGCGCCCAGCTCGTCGGACACCAGCTCACCACACGTGCGCCCGGTTGCGCCCCGCAGCACCTGGCCGACGAGATGACCGAACGTCACCCCGTGGTAGCCGTGGGCCGTGCCCGGTTCCCACCACGGCTCCTGCTCCGCCAGTGCTGTGGTCATGGCGTCCCAGTCGGACAGCGACCCGAGGGCCATGCGTCTCCCGATGGCGGGCAGGCCGGCCTCATGGGTCAGCAGCCACCGCACCGGAAGGGCCTCCTTCCCCGCGGCGGCGAACTCCGGCCAGTACCGTGTCACCGGCGCGTCGAGGTTCACCAGCCCCCGATCGACGGCCCACATGGTCGCGACGGCGGCCACGCCCTTGGTGCAGGAGAACACGCACACCAGGCTGTCGCTCTCCCACGGCCGTGTGCGGGCGGCGTCCAGCCACCCGCCCCATAGGTCCACGACGTTGCGACCGCCGACGCTGACCGACAGCGAGGCACCGAGCTCGAGCCCGGCCGAGAAGTTGGCGGCAAAGGCGTCCCGCACCGTCGAGAAGGCGGGGTCGACATCACCGTGGATGGGAGCGGGGGGAGCCATGGAGCCTCGACCTAGATGACCTTGGTGGCCTCGGGGTTGTGGTACTCCCGCCACTGGGAGATCTTGCCGTCGCGGAAGCGGAAGACACCGATGTAGCGGTTGGTGTAGGCGTTCCCGTTGCGCTTCACCACGGCGTCGCTCTGGTACTCGGCTACCAGCTCGTCGGGATCCAGGCAGTCGTGCATCTCGAGCAGGGTCTGCTTGAACGAGCTGAACAGCTCGAAGGTCATGAGCTGCATCTTGTTCCACGCCTCCCGGCCGTGGATCGGGTTGGGCATGAAGTCCGGCCCGTAGGGAAGGTCGAACAGCAGGTCGTCGGTCACGTACTCGGCCAGCCGATCGAAGGTCCCGGCCGTGATCGAGGCCAGGACGGCCCCCACGACCTCGCGGTTGGCGGCGCGCCGCTCGTTGTCGGTGATGGTCATCGTTCTCCCTTCGGTGCGGGACTGCCCATGGGCCCGGCCAGGAGGCCCCCGTCGATCACGAACTCGGCTCCGTAGCAGTAGGACGACTCGTCGGACAATAGGAATCCGACCAGGGCCGCCACCTCGTCGACCGTGCCGACCCGGCCCGCTGGGGTGGCCTGGCCCATGACCGCCGCAGCGTCGAGGCCTTCGGGAAGGCCCTGGCGCAACATGGGGGTGTCGATCGGACCGGGGTGGATGGAGTTGACCCGCACGCCCTTGCGCGCCAGCTCGATGGCCGCCACCCGGGTCAGGCCCCGGAGACCGAACTTGGAGGAGACGTAGCCCGCTACCCCCCACCCCCCCACGAAGCCGTTCACCGACGACACGTTGACGATCGAGCCGCCACCGGACTCGACGATGGCCGGGGCCACGACATGGATTCCGGTGTAGGCGCCGATCTGGTTCACTTCGACCACCCGGCGGTAGTCGTCCACCGGGGTGCGCACGATGGACTGGGGCGGAGTGATGATCCCGGCGTTGTTCACCAGGGCGTTCACGCCGCCGAAGGCCTCCCGGGCGGTTTCGAGGGCCGCCCGCCAGTCCTGCTCGGAGCTGACGTTCAGATGAGCGTAGACGGCCGCGTCACCCAGCTCCTTGGCCAGGCTGGCTCCCGCCCGGTCCTCGACGTCCCCGATGAGCACCCGTCCGCCCCGGGCCACGACCAGGCGAGCCTCGGCCGCGCCCTGGCCCCCGGCGGCCCCGGAGACGATGGCCCGGATATTTCGGAGGGGTTCCGCCGTGCCGGCGGCGGGGCTCACGACGCCCCTGCCACCGACGGGATGAGCTCCTCACCCACCCGGCGGATGCTGTTCATCACCTGGTCGTGGGGGAGGTGGCCGAACTGCATCAGGCACATGAGCCGGCCGAATCCCGCGGCCTCGTACTTTTTGATCTTGCGCCTGCAGGTCTCCACGTCCCCGATGATCACCGAGTCCTGGTCCTCGAGCGCCTCCCATGCCTCGACCGGATCGATCTCGTGACCGAGCACCTGGCGGTTCATCAGCCGGATGATCGGGTTGGGGTCGTCGGGGTCGAGGTCGACCATCACCTGGTCGGTGGCCTGGGCGGCGCGCAGGCTGCCCTCTGCCCCCGAGTTGACGTTGCCGCGGATCATGTTGGTCCACACGGTGCGCGGCACGGCGAACACCCGAGGGGCGGCGTTGACGTACCACATGGCCGCCTCGGCGGCCCGGCTCCGTATGGCGTCATCGACCGTCTCGGTGCAGAAGACGAAGGTGAACACGCCCCGCTGGTCGTTGACGAACTTCCCCACCGGGTTAGTGCACTCGGCCAGACCGGCCTCGTACTCGACGAGCATCTGCTCCAGGGTCGAGACGGGGGAGAGGAGCGTCGTGCACAGGATGCCGAGGCCCAGCGAGCCGGCCATGCGGAAGCTCGGTGGGCTCGACACGGTCTGCCACAGGCCGGGGTGGGGATGCTGCACGGGCTTGGGCACCAAGGTTCGGAGAGGGATGTCGAGACGGTCCGACTTCCACGTGAACTCCGGCTCGGTCCACGCCGTCACGCACAGGCGTGCCACCTCTTCCAGCTCGGCGAGAGTGGCCTCGGGATCGATGCCGAAGGTGGCCCACTCGGCTCCGCCGGAGCGGGCCAGGCCCAGCTCGAGGCGCCCGTCGGACAGGTGGTCCAGCACCGCCGCCCGTTCGGCCACCCGCAGCGGGTGGTTGATCCGGAACGGGGACAACACGCCGGCGTGGCCGACGCGGATCCGCTCGGTGCGCATGGCGATAGCCGTGTTCATGATCTCAGGGGCGCCGGAGTACGAGAACTCCGGTGAGCAGTGGTGCTCTACCGACCACCAGCACCCGTAGCCCAGGCGGTCGGCCAGCATGGCCTGGTCCAGAGCGTTCAGGAACACCTGGTGTTCGTGGTCCGGACCCCATGGCTGGGCCATCTGCAGCTCGCTGAACAGGTCGAAGATCATGGCGTGCCCCTCAGATGACGGCTATCGGGTTGACAGGTGAACCGGTGCCCCCGCTGATCCGCAGCGGTGCGACCGTGATCAGGAACTCCCAGCGCCCCTCGTCGGCACAGGCGTCCGCGAGCCGGCCGAGGTGAAGATTGTCGAGTAGGTGCACGCCCATCCCTACAAGCAGGCACATGTGCACGGGCATCGGCCAGGTGTGGGAGTTGGCGGGCAGCGGGTCGGAGACCCCGTCGCTGCCGAGGACGGAAGGGTCCCTCTCGTGCAGCCACGGGATGCACTCGGGGTCGAGACCGGCCAGTCCCACCGCGACCGGGTCCCAGGAACCCTCCGCCTCCCGGCGGGCGTCGCGGCCCGTCGACACCAGCAGGACGTCCCCCTGCTCGACGGTGACGCCCTGGTGGGCACAGCACCGGTCGAGCTCGTCGGGGCGCACTGCTTCCCCCGGCTCGAGGAACGCCTGGCCGCGCAGACGGGGGATGTCGAGCAGCACCCCCCGGCCGGTTATGCCGTCGAAGCCCGACCGCATGGAGTTCCGGCGGGCGCCCACGCTGGTCACGTCGGATGCGGGATGGCCGTTCCACATCTCTCCGCCGACGAAGACGTGGCAGAGGGCGTCTATGTGGGACTGCGCCATGCCGTGGCAGGCCACGGCCACGAAGTCCGCCGAGCCACCCATGCCCATCCCCTGTCCGAAGCCGCCGACATCCGCCGCCACCGTCATGTGGTGGAGGGCGGGCGTGGGGTTGTCGGGGGAGGACTGCACGGCCAGGTCCCTCCCGAGGGACAGGGCTCGTCCCGCACGGGCCAGGCCCGCGGCCCGGCCGACCCGGTCCGGCGTCAGGAGGTTGAGGGCGCCCCGCTCGTCATCGGGTCCCCAGCGTCCCCAGTTGCGGCACCAGGAGAAGATCGCCGCGGCGCGCGCCTCGGTGACCCGGTCGCTCGTGGTCTGTTCGGTCATGGCCTGTTCTGGCCCGCCGGGGGCGGCCGCTTCGGGAGCCCCTCGATGCGGCTCCCGAGCAGCCCCGGCTCGTACTCGATGAACTCGATGAGGTACCCGTCGGGGTCCCGGCAGCAGCAGACGTTCACCACTCCGATGGCCGGCGTGGCGTGCGGCTGGGACACGAAGTTGATCCCCCGTGTCGACAGGTCCTCATAGGCCGCGGCCACGTTGTCCGTGCGCAAGGCGATGATCCGGGGCACCTGCTCCTCGACCGGGATGTCGGGAGAGTCGGCCAGCTTGGGCTCGAGCCACTCGATGAGGTCCAGGCGCGTCTCGAGGGGACCGTCGCCGATGCCGAGGAGCGCTCCCCGGCCCTGGGCCCGCGGCATCCCGAAGTTGCGGGCCACCGAGCCGCCCCAGATGACGTCACGGTTGTCCCGCAGCACCTGGAAGCCGACGGTCTCGTAGAACTCGAGCGAGCGCTCGAAGTTCGTGCACGCCACGGTGAAGTGGAAGATCTGGTGGACGGACCAGGTCCTGTCGCTGGTGCCCGTGCTGCTGGTGTGGGGTCTGCTCATGCGGGGGCCGGCTCCTTTCTGGTGGGCTTGGGGCCCGGGTCGCCGAGGAAGACGGCGCGTGCCACGTCGTCGTTGTCCAGCAGTTCGGCGGGGGCCCCCTCGAAGCGGACGGCGCCCTTCTCCATGAAGACGGCACGACCGCACAGCTGGGCGGCGATGTTCAGGCTCTGCTCGACCAGCAGGACGGCCACGCCCCGGCTGTTCACCGCCCGGATGATCTGCATCAGCTCCTGCACGATCACCGGGGACAGGCCGAGGGAGAGCTCGTCGACGCACAGCAGCTTCGGCTGCAGGATCAGGGCCCGGGCCAGGGCCAGCTGCTGCTGCTCCCCGCCCGAGAGGGTCCCGGCCACCTGGGACGCCCGGTTCCGCAGCACCGGGAGGGTGTCGAGCACCTCGTCCCGGCGCGTGCGGAACAGCTTCCGATCGCGGCGGATGGCCAGGCCGGCCAGTTCCAGGTTGTCCTGGACGGTCATGTCCGGGAAGATCCCGCGGTCCCCCTTGACCAGGACCAGACCGCGGGTGGCCAGGTCCTCGGTGCGCACGGTGGTGATGTCGTCCCCGTCGAACACGACCCGGCCCCGGCTGGGCCGCCCGAGGCCCGCGACGACTCGGAGGAGGGTGGACTTGCCGGCTCCGTTGGTGCCGAGGAGGGCCACAGACTCCCCGGGGGCCACCCGCACGGACACGCCGAAGAGGACCTGCAGGCGCCCGTAGGAGAAGTCGACGCCCTCCACCTCCAGGATCACAGGTTGGGCCTCCACGTCGGGTCCGGTACCCGGAAGCAAGGGCAACTTCCGTCGTAGACGTCGAGCCGCCAGTACTCGCCCGCCGAGACGACGCCGGGACGGTTGAAGTTGGCCTGGCCCCCGGGGAAGGACTGGAGCCACAGGCCCGACTGGTCGAGGCCCTGGACCAGGCCGGTGCGGACCAGGGGGGCGGTCCGCTGGGCGGCCATCTGGAACATCCACATCAGGTTGCAAGTCTCCCCCGCGAAGAAGGCTCCCTGCTTCTGCACCGACGCCAGCCCGGCCGAGGCCATGATGTTGTTGCACGCCGTCGTGGCCGGGCTGTACGGGACGTTCTTGGAGTTCTGCGCTCCGTAGGACAGCTCGGTGATGGAGATGGCCCCGTTGAAATTCTGGGCGTTCGGTCCGGCGCTGGACCCGCTGGAGCTGTCGAAAACCGACGGGGCCCCTCCCGAGACGTTGTACTTCGGGTGGTAGTTCTGGGTCTGGGCCACTTTGCTGAAGTAACCCGACTTCGGGACCTGGGACAGGTCGGTCACATGGGAGACCCCGGCGCTCTGGAAGGTGAGAACGGCCTGCTCGACCTGCTGGGGCGGTGGGATCGTCGAGCACCCCCCGAAGTCGTAGGTGACGACATGCGAGGGGGGGATTCCCGCGGCGGCCAGGTCGGCCGTCGTCTCGCTGTTCACCTCCGGATAGCAGTCGTCTTCCAGGACCCCGAGCTTGGTCAGTCCCTTGAACCACCCGAGCTGTTGAGCCCCTAACACGGAGTTCCGGATGTTCCAGTCCCACTGGTCCCCGTCGCTGAACACATAGGGATACAGGCTCCCCCGCGTCTCCGAGCCGAGGATGGCGCCGGCGTCGAACAACGGGATCTTGTTCTCGGCCACGCAGTCGCGTCCCTGCTGGGTGGAGTCCAGGGCCACGGCGTCGATGAGGGCGAACACCCGGTCCTGCACGACCTGCAGGCACGTCGCATGCTGCTGGCTGCTGTCGAGATAGTTCCCCTGGTACCAAACGGGCACGATCTTGCGGCACTGGATGCCCCCCGCCTTGTTGATCGAGTCGATGACCGCCTGGAAGTCGGCCTGCTGCTCCTGCGGGGGCGGCACGCCGATGAAGGAGTTGCTCGCTCCACCCTCGAGGTCGAACAGGGCCACGCCGAGCTTGATCTGCGTCGGAGTCACGCCCTGGTCGGAGCCGGTCAGGTTCGAGCAGGCGGTGCCCCTACTCGTGGCGGCCGATCCCGACGGGCGAGTGCCGCCGGACGTCCCGGGCAGGGCCGCGGCGGCGGCCGGCGCCGCGCCAGCCCCCGCAACCGACCCCGGCGCGGCGGTCGCCCCGGCGCCGTCGAGGGATGCCCCGCCGGCGGTGCTTCCGGCCGCGGACCCGGTTTCCGACACCGGACCGCTGGCCGAGCTCCCCGGGGTGGCGCCGGCCGCCTGGACGCCGGTGGCGGCCACTGCGCCGCCGCCCTGCGATCCTGTCGGCACCGCCACCCAGGCCAGCACCGCCACCAGGACCACGCCGGCAATGCCCACGCCGACCTTCTCGGGTGTCGGGCCCCGGCGGAGCCACAGCCTGAATTGCAGGAACGGACTCATGTCTGCCTCCCCAGAGCAGCGCGCTTGGCCGGGGCCCGAGGCGCCGTGCTGCGGCGCGTTGCGGCAGCCTTCCCGTTGCGCCGCGGACCGCCGGCCCGTCCGGACCGGTGGATGGCGGCCTCGTCGGTGCCGAGGTAGCTGGCGATCACCTTGGCGTCTGACCGGACCTCGTCGGGCGTGCCCTCGGCTATCACCGCCCCGGACTCCATGGCGTACACGCGGTCACAGAGGCTCATCAGCAGCGGCATGTCGTGCTCGACAATGAGAATGGCGCAGTCGAGCTCGTCCTGGATCCGGCGCACCAGGGGACCGAACGCCTCGGCCTCTCGTTGGGCCACTCCGGCCGTTGGCTCGTCGAGCAGCAGGAGCTTGGGTCCCGACGCCACCTGGGCCGCCAGGTCGCAGATCCGCCGCGTACCGGTCGACAGCTCGGACGTGAGGGCGTCCCGGTAGCCGTCCAGTCCCAATCGGGTGAGGACGGCCCCGGCCTCGGTCCTGGTGAGCGCCTCAGTGCGCCGGACCCATGGGGCGCGCACCGCGGCGGAGATGAACCCGACCCGGTTCTTGGAAGCCAGCGCCAGCTGCACCGTCTCGGCCACCGTCAGGCCGGGGAAGAGGGCGGCGTCCTGAAAGCTGCGCGCCAGGCCGAAGCTCGAGCGGAACTCCGCCGACAGGCCGACCATCTCCGTCCCCGCGATGCGGACCGATCCGGAGTCGGGCTGGACGATTCCCGAGATGACGTTCATCAGCGTGGTCTTGCCTGCCCCGTTGGGGCCGATGAGACCGACGATCTCTCCCCGGTGGACCTTGATCGAGGCGCCGTCGAGAGCCTTCACGCCGCCGAAGCGCAGCCGGGCCTCCCCGACGTCGAGCGCCACGGCCACGTCGGTGGCCCGCTCGCTGGCCGCCGCCGCCGCCAAGCGGGCCAGGAACACCTCCCACGCCCGTTGCGCCGCTCCGGCTATGCCCGTCGGGTACGCCAGGAGGACGCCGACCAGTCCCAGACCGCCGAGCGCCAGCTGGAACCCGATCTGGTGCCCGAAGTTCCCGAACAGGCCCGACAGATAGGGGGAGACGAAGTACGTCGGTATGTACAGAGCCGCCGCTCCCGCCACTGCGCCGCCCACCGAACCGAGACCGCCGATCACCGGTACGGCAAGGATGGCCAGGGAGAGATCGGGGGGGAACTGGTCCAGCGACACTCCCCGCCAGGCGTCCGCCCACAGCACGCCGGCTACTGCCGCGACCGATCCCGAGAACGCCAGGATGCCGAGCTTGACGGTGGCGGGCGTGATTCCGAAGGTGCTGGCGGCGCGCTCGTTGTCGCGCACGGCGATCACCAGGCGTCCCGGCTCCGAGTTCCGCAGCGCCCGGGCCAGCACCATGACCACCGCCAGGGTGACGAGGGCCAGGTAGTACATCGACAGCTGTGAGGCCGGGTGCCCGAGGCCGCGCGCCAGCCCCAGGGCCTTGACCTGCAGCCCGAACGACCCGGGCGCTCCGAACCAGCTCTGACGGAACAGCCAGTCCGGCGCCACGACGGCCAGGCCCAGGGTGGTGACCGCGAGCGTGAGGCCCCGGACGCGTAGCGCCGGCAGCCCCACCACGATCATGACGACGGCGCCGACCAGGCCGGCAGCCAGCATGAGCAGGGGCAGCGACCACCCGTGGGCCGCCAGCCGCCCGGTCACGAACGCCCCGGCGCCCACCAGGGCGAAGTGGCCCAAGCTGACCTGGCCCGCCCAGCCCACGACCATGGTGATGGCCACGCCCACGAGGGCGAACACCACGACCTGCGACAGCTCGAAGCGGTGGGCCTCGGCGCGGAAGAAGGGGGCAAGCGGGAGGAGCACGGCCAGCACCGCGGCAGCGCCGGCCAGCCACCGGGGCTGGTGGCGCACAACGGCGCGCTCTCGCACGACGACGGGAACCCGGGTGCGGGGACGGTCCTCGATCGGCGCAGCGCTGCTGAAGGCCCCGGCGATGGTTCGACCGCGGACGAGGACGATGGCCACGATCACTACGAGCACGACCAGCTCGGCGGTTCCCCCGTTGTTGGTCTGGGCCAGCGTGAGCTGCTCGGCCACTCCGATGAGCACGCCCCCGGCCAGGGCCCCGGAGATCGACACGAACCCCCCGAAGGCCGCGGCGCCGAGTGACAGCAGGAGCAGGTCGGGCCCGAGGGTCGCGGCATTGAAGCTGCCCTCCGACGGGGCCTCCAGGATGGCGGTGATGGCAGCCAGGGCCCCGGCTATGGCCCAGGTGACCGTGCTCATCCGTGCCGTCGAGATGCCGCACAGCCGGGCCACGTCGGGGTTGCTGGCGGCGCCGCGGATCATCTTCCCGACGATCGAGTAGCGGAGGAACAAGGCCAGGGCGGCCACGAGCACCGGGACGAGGATCAGGATGAGCACGTACTGGCCCCCGAGCACCACGCCACCGATGCGGACGTGGCTCTCGAACGGGACGGGGTAGCCCCGGGCGTCGAGGCGGTCCTGGTTGGGGCTGAGGGCGGGGATGTAGGTGAGGGCCAGGAGGAGCTGGCTGACCCCGACCGTCAGCAGGAGCAGGGGGACCGCCGACGCCGTCTTGGCGCGGACCCGGCTGATGATCGCCCGGTCGACGAGCACACCGGTCAGCATTCCGACGGCCACGCAGACCAGGGCGGCCGGCCACCAGCTCCAGCCCCAATCGAGGACGAACTTGGCCAGGATCAGCGCCGGTACCGCGCCGAGCTGGGCGTGAGCCAGGTTGATGAACCGGTTGGACCGGTACACCAGAACCAGCCCGACGGCCAGCAGGCCGACGATCAGACCGTTCAGTACCCCGAGCACCAGAGCTCCCGAGGTCACGCTTGGCCCACCCTTCCCCCTCCCAGTCGGCGGCGGTCGACATGGTATGGTTAGCTAACGTCGTTGTCAAAGCTGACGTAGTTATCTATCTAGGTTCTCGATCCGGTCCGACCGCTCGGCGGTCGAGGGGGGCAGTGCCGTGGGGGCAGGCGGAGCAGTGGCAAGTGGTCGGGCGGGAGGTGCCGCCGCCGATCGCGACGGCCCTGTCCGGCCGCGCCCCCCGGGCGGGTCGGGGCCACTGTTCGCCGTGGCCCGGCCCCCGAAAACCTCCGAGGTGGTCGCGGGGGAGATCCGCCGGCGCATCATCCGGGGGGAACTGCGGGAAGGGGACGTCCTCCCGGTCGAGGTGGAGCTGTGCGAGACCTTCGGTGTGTCGAAGCCGACGCTCCGGGAGGCGTTCCGGATCCTCGAGTCCGAGGCCCTGATCTCGATTCGCCAAGGGGACCGCCGCGGTCCCACGGTCCACGAACCTACGACCAGGACCGCCAGCCGCTACGTCGGCGTTCTCCTCCAACACCGGGGGACGTCGATCCGGGACGTCGACGTGGCCTTCGAGATGATCCTGCCGGTGGCGGCCGCCCGGCTCGCCGCCCGCCACGGTGCCGGGGAGATGACCCGCC
The DNA here is from genome assembly GCA_036273495.1 of Acidimicrobiales bacterium. Classification (NCBI taxonomy): domain Bacteria; kingdom Bacillati; phylum Actinomycetota; class Acidimicrobiia; order Acidimicrobiales; species Acidimicrobiales bacterium. The sequence continues at coordinate 10,745 of DASUHN010000368.1, forward strand.
TGCGGGCCCACGTTGACGACCTGGCCGCGGCTTGGGATGACTTTCCCCGCTTCCTCGAGCTCCTGGCCGGCTTCAACTACCTGTTGCTCGACCTGACGGGCAACACGACCATCGCCATCCTGGGCCGGCTCCTATCGGACATCGTCACCCTCCATATCACGGCCATGGCCGAGGAGTGGGGAGGCCGGAGGCGGGAGTCGTTCGTCGAAGGCGGGATCAGCGGCTGCCGGCAGCTCGTGGATCTGATCGACGCCGGTGACGCCGCAGGGGCGGAGCTGTTCTGGACAGCCCAGCTCGAGCGGGCCGACCGGTTGGCGCTGCAGCTCGAGGGCGGAGACCACCTGTTGGACATGTTGAGATGAGCGGCCGAGGGCCGGAGGGGAGAGGTAGATGAAGGTTTCTGTTCTGTTCCCGGAGAGCCGGGACGTGCGGCAGGTGATCGAGTTGGCGCAGTTGTCCGAGGAGGCAGGCCTGCACGGCATGTTCCTCGGCGCTGCCTTCGGATTCGACACGATGATGGCGCTGTCCGCCGCTGGACCGCACACCAGCCGGATCCTGCTCGGCACCGCGGTCGTGCCGACCTGGCCCCGCCACCCGCTCGTGGCCGCCCAGCAGGCTGCCACCGCCAACTCGCTATGCGGTGGGCGGTTCCGGCTGGGGATGGGTCCGAGCCACCGGCCGGTCATGAAGATGTACGGCGTCGACTACGACAGGCCGATCCGTCACGTGCGCGAGTACATCTCGATAGTCAAGGCCCTCCTCACGGAGGGCAAGGTCGACTTCGACGGTGAGCTGTTCCGCGTGAAGGCCTTCCTGGACGTGGAAGGGGGAGGTCACCCTCCGGTGCTCGTCGCCGCGCTCCACGAGCAGCTGTGCCGCACGGCCGGCGCCCTGGCTGACGGAGTGCTGCCCTGGCTCGCTCCTCCCTCCTACGTGGCGGAGGTCGTCGTGCCCCAGGTGGCCAAGGGGGCGGCCGACGCCGGACGTCCCGCGCCTCCGGTGATCGCCGAGATACCGGTCATCTTGTCGACCGACGTCGAGGAGGTACGCGGCATCGTGCGGCGCGAGCTCGGCATGTACCTGTACATGCCCTTCTACACCGACGTGATGGCTCGGGCCGGCATCCCCGACGCGGAGGGAGCGGCGCGCAGTGGATGGACCGACGCCATGATCGACGCCCTGATTCCCTGGGGTGACGAGCAGGCGGTTGAGAAGACGGTCCAGAGCTACCTCGACGCCGGGGCACAGGAGGTCGTGCTGTCCCCCTTCGGCCGGGACAACGCCACCATGGTCCGGGTCCTGGGGGACGTGGCCCGGGCCTGAGCCGGGGGCCATCCGCCGGGTTCAGTCGATGATCTCGACGACGGCGCGCGACCCGTAGTTGTCGAGGAAGAACCGGGCGCCGTTCTCTAGCTGCCCCCGCCAGAAGGTCTCGGCCTGGCCGGCGTGCTCGGCCCGGATCAGCTCCACGAGGTGCCGCATGCCCTCGATGGCGGAGCGGGGGTCGCGCGCTTTGGCGGGGTTGAGGCGCCAGTCCCGCGCCGCCAGGTCGATGTGGAACTTGAGGATGTCCTCGATCATGCCCACGAGGAGCTGCACGGCGCGGTTGTCGGCCAGCTCGAGCAGCACAGCGTTGAACTCGGCGGCCCGCTCGATGAAGGTGGCCGGGTCGGCCCCCAGGGCCTCGAGCCCGGCCACGACCCCGGCCAGTCGTTCGACCCCGGCCTGGTTCCCCGTGCGCGCCGCCGCTCCGGCGGCGGGAGCGATGAGATTCACGGTCACGTCCCAAACCTCGGCCAGCGTGACACCCGCAACCTGGAACAGAAGTCCGGTGTGACGGGCTGCCACGCGGCGACTGGGACGGTGGACGGTGGCGCCTGTACGCGTCCCCCGGGGCAGGTCGATGAGCGACTCCGACTCGAGGATCCGCAGCGCCTCGCGCAGGATCGGCCGGGAGACGCCGAACCGCTCGAGCAGCTGTCCTTCGGAAGGGAGCGAGTCCCCCTCCTTCAGCTCTCCCCGGACGATGCTGCGCCGGATGGCGTGAGCTACGACCTCGGCGGTCTTGGGGACCCGTACGGGGCCGTCGCCGACGGAGAGCATGGCTGCCGCGGAGGTTAGCTACCGTCGCCAGGCGCGAAGGCCTTCTGGATCACCGCCGGGTTGTAGTACTCCTGCCAGCGCGCCACCTTCCCGCCCTCGAACCAGAACAGGCCGACGTAATCCTGGGGGAACGGCCGCCCGGACCGGGTCTCGGCGTCGGCGTGATAGCGGGCCACGAGGGCGTCGGCGCCCTCCAGGGGGAAGCACTCGTCGATCACCATCCGCTTGTGGTTGAACGCCCGGTCGGCGCCGCGCATGGCGGCCAGGTACTCGGAGCGGCTGCGCACGGCACGGGGCGCTCCGGGCGGGGCAAAGGGCGTCTCGAGCAGCAGGTCGGCGTGCAGCAGGTCGGTCTGGGCGTCGTAGTCCCGGTCCGATATGGCTGCCATCAGCGAGGTAAGGAGCTGTCGGGTGTCCTGGAACGGGTCCGGCTCGGCCATGAACCAGCAGGTTAACTAGGTTACCTAGCTGGCGCCACCGGGCCAGAGTCCGGAGGATTCGACCGGGTCCGACGGTTTGTGCCAGCGAGGCCGCTGACGAGCTGCGCAACTAAGCCTCTACCAGGTCAGAAGCTTCGCGGATCCGGTTCGTAGTCCCACCTCTCTCAAAGTGGCGACACGGGTTCGAATCCGTTGGGGCTGCAGCCAGCCAGCGACTCCCTGCTGAAGGGGGTGGTGTCGCACGAGGAGTGGCCGCACCTGGACGAGGTGGGGACGCTCCGCCCTCCGCAGCAATTGACCCCGCAAGTCCCTGACGTCCGATCTGGAACGCCGCCCCGGGTGTCCACCTCGGTGCGAGGACGTTCAGAGTCCCTTGCGGACGGTCCGCTCAAGGATCCCCAGCGTGGCGCGGAGGGCCGACTCGGGCACGATCGGGAACCGTTCTTTGAGGTCGCCCGTCACCTTCGACCAGTCGTAATAGGCCGTGACGTTGGTAACCCCATCTCCGCCCGGCTCCAAGCGGTACCCGTAGAAGTGCGGGAAGGGGACATCCGGTCCGAGGTTCCACGCGATCTCTCTGTCGCGCTCGAAGGTGATGATGTGGACGGTCACATCGTATCTGCCAAGTGGGAAGTCGTTGAGCGACTCCCGGTCCATGTGGATCACGAAGGTGTCGCCTACCTTCTCGGCCGACGCACCGGTGAAGTCCTGAAGCATTCCGGAGGCGTCAATGGCGACATGGCCGGCCGGACTGCGCAGTATGTCGAAGATCGCCGAGGGCGACGCCGGGATGGGCCGGGTCACCTCGAGGCGGTCGGTAAGGAAGACGGTATCGGGCAACGTCTGACTCCTCGTGAAGGGTCATGCGGCGGCCAACTCCGTCGCATCAGACGCCGAGTATCGCGCGCCCGGTTCCGGGGCCGAATGCCAACCAGATGGACAAGGGTGCGACCGGCGCCATCCGTTCTATCGGGACGGCCCCGAACCTGCGCCGATCGTCAGGCCGGTCACGGCCTCGGCCGCTCGGAGGGTGTCGCGACCGAGGGGCTCCAGCTGTATCCGGGTGCAGAGCAGTCCGGTCGACAGCCGTTCCACCACTCCCCATTCCCAGATCGCCACGGGATCGAGCCCGGTGCGGGTGGCCAGCCAACCGGCCCGGTCGAGGGGATTGCCGGCGACCAACTCGACCGGGTCCCCCCGCATGAGGACGCCCAGGTCGTACTCGGCCTCTGCCAGGAGTCCGTCTGGATCGACCAGCTTGAACCCGTCCCCGCTCTGCAGGGCATTCAATTGGTGCACGTCGCCGTGCACCAGCACGGAGCGCTCGTCACGGTGGGCCTGCTCCCGCCGCCGGGCGCAGTCGAGCCCGTGGCCGACGGCCTTCGCGGAGCAGGGACGGTCGACCTCCTCCCACGATTGCATGATGAAGTCGGCCAGCCACCGGGCCTTGTCGGCCCCCGTGGGCAGCCCGCAGTCCGGCGCCGGACGCCACACGCGTTGCGCGGTGGCGCACAGGACCTCGAGGCGGCGGCCGAGTGGCAGGCCGAGTGCGTACAAGGGCCGGCCCAGGCGCTCCATGAGCAGGGCGCCCCGGTCGGCGTCGAACCGGTAGAGGCCCGGACATCCGTCCCCATCGGCGAGGCGGAGAACCGTCGCCTCGTTGGAGGGATCGTTCCCCAACCCCCGTATGAGCACCTTCAGGACCGCGGGGGTCCCGTCCGCCCGGGTTGCTTCGGCCACGAAGGCCTCGGTGCCGCCCTCGTACGGCCGGCCCACGGCGATCGACCAGTCGGCCTCCAGGCTCGAGACCAGGCCCGGCAGTCGCTCGAGCCAGTCCTCGGCGCCAGCGGCCCGGGCCTTGTTGGCCACGACGGCCGAGACCTCGATCACCCCCGGAGTCTCACATCCGCACCCCCGGCGTGCCCTGCTCGGTGCTGATCTTCTCCAGCCTCTGCACGCTGGCCGCCATGGACTCACGGACGGACTTGCTCCCATTGATCCACTGGGCGCCCTCGCGGACCCTCGCAGCATGTCGGACCCGTCGAACGTCGGATGGCGTTGCGGTTCCACCAGGATCTCGAAGATGAGGGCCGTCGGGGCTGCGATCCCGGGCTACTTTCGATCGGCGTCGCTCCGTCGAGCTTAGGATTCGTCCGCCGATGGTCGCGTACCCGGGAACAGCATTCGGGGCTGTTCTTGAGCAGATGTACCACCGGGTGGGTGTCGATGCCCTGCCCACCCATCTCGAGACATCGTATGGCATCATCGTGACCAGGGTTGAGCGGCTCGACGTGGGCGTCTTCCGCGTCGACCACGGTGGGACCGGGGCGCCCCTCGTAGCTCGACTGTTCCCGGCAGCCCGCCCCCGAGCAGCCGCCGAAGCCGACCTCGCCGTGCTGCGGTACCTCGCTGAAGTCGGCTTTCCCGCAGAGCGGCCCTTTGGCGAGAGTCCTATCAGCGTCCACGACGGCCAGGCAGTGCTGGTCACGGAGTTCGTCAAGCAGGTCGTCAAGGCCAGGCGGCCGGCCTACCCGATCCTCGCTCTCGGGGCCATGGTAGGGAGACTTCACCAGTTGCCAATCCCTGCCGGCGCCGATCGGCCTGCCGGCGCCCTGCACCACTTCGCCGACGGGACCATGGGAGATGAGCTGCGCGCCGCGGCGGTATGGCTCGATGAGGTCAAGGCGCGGGAGCCGGCTACCGGGGCCGGAGCCCTCGAGGCGTTGCGCGGTGCGGTAGCCACCGCCGACGGAGGAGATGACCTGCCCGAGGCCTTCGTTCATCCGGATCCCGTCCCGAAGAATGCGATCTTCACCGCCACGGGACCGGTACTGATCGACTGGACCTCGGCCGGGAGAGGTCCCCGCCTGGCGTCCCTGACCCTCATATTGAGATCGGGGTGGGCTGCGGTGCCCTTCATGAAGGGATATATCCGTGAAGTCGATCTCAATGAGGAGGAGCGCGACCGGCTCGCCGGACTGCTGTTCAGCCGAGCGATCATCGACATCGTCTTCCGGGTGTGTCTGGATCCGAAGACCGCTCCCGGCGCCGCCAAGAGGTTGCCCCTTCTTCGCCGCCAATGCGACGTCAAGGCCAGTGACCTGGCGAGCTGAATCCCGTCGAGTGCCGCCGCAGAGGCCATAGCGGCGAGGCGGCCCACGATGGGCCTACACGCGCAGTGACTGCCGCGACCGGCGGGGTCCGGCTGAAGGGCCGCCGTCGTTGGCGTCCGGCCCGATGCTCCGCCGGACGTCGGGCCACCGGGGGCCCCCGCCGACCCGCCGGGGGACGGGCCTCCCGCCCCGGCCCGCCCTCACCGGGCTCGCTGCCGCGCGGTCAGATCTGCCGCTTCTTCACCTCCGGGTTGTAGCACCCGCCCCGCAGCCCCAGCATCTGGGCGGGCGCGCAGCGATTCGAGTTGCGACACGACCCGGTTCCTGGCTTTCCGCCGAGGATGCGGCGGGCCAGATCGGCCTCGGCGTAGAACGGTCGGCCGATGCCGACCATCGACGCCTCGCCTCCCTCGAGGATGCTGTCGACCTAGGCGGCGGTCCGTATCCCTCCGACCGCGAACACGGGGATGCCGACCTGGCGGGACGCGGACGCGAACAGGTGTCGATTCCAGAGGGGCTGGAACGGCGCCTGCCGGCCGCCCCACCACGCGCCGGCTTTGATCATTGCCCGGCGCGACCGAGACGGGGCGGCGCGCTCGAGCCGTCTCCGCATGCCTGCGTTGGTCCAGAAGCTGTCGGGCACTCCACCACGCGACAGGGTTGTGTCCGGCAGGACGGATACCTCCACAGGAGTCACCGCGTCGTATCCCCACTCCTCGACCAGACGGCACAGTCGAAGCGCATCGTCAGCCGTAGATCCACGGAAGCCGGGTGGCGTGCGCTCGCTCGGCACCTTGACGCTGCACGGAAAGTCGCTCCCGGCCCGGGCCGCGACCTCGTCCCGGATCCGATGCAATACGGACGCCCTACGCTCGAACGAGCCCCCGAACTCGTCGGTGCGACGGTTGTAGAACGGGGACAGAAACTGATCCAGCAGCTTGGCGTTCGCGGACCCGAGCTGCACCCCGTCGTAGCCTGCCTCCTGCGCCCACGCCGCGACCTGGCCGTACTGGACGCACATATCCTTCACGTCATGGTCGACATGACGTGCACGGGGATGCCCCGAAAGGCCGGTCGCAACACCCATGGGACAGGCGAGGCCACCAGTATCGCACCTTCCCGGTTCGACGCGTAGGGCTCGTGCCACGCCTCCATTGCGAAGACCCCACCGTGGCCGAGCTGGATGAAGATGGCCGCCCCTTCGCTGTGGACAGCCGAGACCATCGGCTCCAGGCGAAGCATCTTCTGCCGGGTGTCGACACATGTCATTCCAGGTGACGTGCGACCTTCCGGGAGGATGCACGACGACCCTTGGATGATGAGTCCCACCCCGCGTCTGGCGTTGTCGACGAACTGCTGGGCGTAGGCATCTGCCGCGTCGTCGCCGTCGCCTGCCCCTTCGAGCACGGGCGCGCGATACAAACGGTTGCGGACAGTGATACGTCCGATGGCCAGGGGAGTATGTAGAACCGACAACGTCACAACCGTACCTCGAGGTGATCTACGAGCCCGGACGCGACTCTTGGGACGCTGACTCTCAGTGGCGTCGGACCAGCCGAAGGCCGGAACGGCCGGCCGGCAGGTCGGCTCCGGCCACGGTCATGTCGCACCCGGGGACTGCTTGCGGCGTGGCGCAGTACGTGAAGGCGGTGGCGCACCAATCGTCCGACCGCTCGTAGAGGCAGAAGGACCCGCTCGCCATGTCGATCAGGCCTTCGCCCGCCAGGCGGTGGCTCCTGGTGAACGCCTCGGATTCGGCATCGCCCGCCGGAAAGAAAGCCGAGCCGATCTGCTGGACGGTCACGCGCAGACGGTCCCGGAACACGACGGGATCCGAGACGTGCCAGCGGTAGAAGGACACGAGGCGGTGGTGCTCGTCGGGGCCGTCCCCCGCGGCCCATACCGCCGCTCCGCTCTCCGGAGTCGAGAATGTCCCGAGCCCCCAGGCCGAGTCGAGATAGTCCTCGGTCCCCGTACCGCACACGGTGGGGTGGTCGGTGTCGGAGTCGATGTACATCTTGACCTCACCCTCGCCCCACCACCGCGACGGCTCGAGGACCCGGACACCACCCGTCCACCCGAGGAACCGGCCCGGGCCGCGCAGCTCTCCCGCGACCGTGAAATCCCGGCCCAGCTCCGTGGGGTTTTCCCTACGGAATGATCCGTGCAGATAGCCCGTCTCGGGCTCGAGGGGGCCGGCCAGCACGTCCGCCTGGTAATACAGGACCACCGGCAGGTCGGAACGGTTCTCCCAGTCCAGCACCGCAGCTTCGCCGAAGGGCATCGGGACTCGTGAGCTGAAGCCGCGCCCTTCGTTGATTGCTGTCAACGCGGAGGCGTAAGGAACACGCATCCCGTGTGCGGCGCCAAAGAAGTCTCCCGCTGGAACGCTGACGGACGGAGCGGGTTCTCCGTCGTAGAAGACCTCGATCAGCTGGGCCCGAACCACGGCGGGAGAGGTGGGGCCGGCTGCCGAGGCGAATGTCGCCCACAAGTGCGTGATACGACCGGGCCCGCCGACGTCAAGCAGCCGGACCCGCTCGCCGGGGCGGATTATCCGGTTGGCCGCGCCCTTGCGTCCTGCTGCTGCGCGTCCAGCGGCGCCCGCCTCCGCCGTCGGGTTCTCGAAGCTGGCGGACCGGTTGGAGTGTGCTGGCAACAACCGGGCCGGATCGGTGGCCATATGGCCGCACGGTACCTGCTTACCCGCCGGTCTTCTCGTAATCCTTGACCCGGGCCCGCATCAGCTCCCGGAGGAGCTTGGTTGGTAGCGGGCGGTCATAGGGCAGCTTGATGAAGCCTGCTCCCGCCTCGTAGCCGGCGGCCTCGACTGCGGCCCGCCGACTGACAAAGAACGACGGAGAGAACCGGAGCGAGCAGTGGTTCTTGAAGTTCTGCAACATCCACAGGTTGGCCTTCTCGCCTCGGATGTAGGTGGGAAGATTCCACCTCAGCTCTTCCCGTGCCATTGAGTCGGCCTTGCGGCTCAGCGCCCTCAGGGTCTCGAGGTGCGGCCGCTGCGCATCACCAAGTCTGGTGAAGAAATCGTCGACGCTTGTCCTCTTCGGCATCGGCACGGCATCAGGGTACCTGTCCGTAGGCGCAGCGGCGTGGCCGATCAGTCGTCGTCGACATTACGCCAGGCGTAGAGATCCCGAAGGGTGCAGACCTGGGCCCCGTGATGGTCGATCTCGGTGAGAGTGGCGGCAATGAAGAAGGTGGCCGGAAGCTCGGGCCCGGGCGGGCCGAGGGCGCAGAGGCCGTCACTCGGTGGCTCGGCGGCGTAGGTGTAGCGGGAGCTGGTGAGCTCGAGCCGGTCGTCGTCGGACCCCTCGATCACCGCCCGGAGCTTCTGCCAGCCCTCGCGCAGCGCCGCGACGGCCTCTGGTGCGCTGGTGAAGATCGGATGGTGAGTGAGATAGGGGGAGGTCCAGCCACTGGCCATCGAACGCGTGCCGCCTAGAAAGTCAATGTCGCAGAGGCGCGCGGCCATCGAACCCATGTGCCAATACAGCCACGCGATGGTGGTCATGGGTGTCGGGGCGGGCTCGGGGATCTCGAAGTCGGCCAGCCACTGGCCCGCTCCGAACGGGGCTCCCGTCCGGCACTGGTCGCGCCGGCGGATGCTCCAGGCCGTACTGGCCGGCTCCCAGAAGAACTCGTCGTCGGTGAGACCGTCCCAGGCGCGCGTCAGGGTGAATTGCTCGATTCGGCCCATGAGCTCGAGGAGAGTGTCAGCCCGCTTCCCGGTCATGGGCGGTATCGTAGGAACTCGCCCGGCGCCGGGCGATGTGTAGCACACCTCCCCAGTGTCGACGCAGGCGGCCATCCGCTCTGTCTCCGAGCCGGCGCCGGATCTCGGAGAAGAGCCGGTCCCGCTGCCACGGTTCCATGGCGATGTGGCCGGAGAAGGTCTTCAGAAGATCGATGTATCCGTCGGCGTCGTAGGTGGTCTCCCAGTCGTACTGGCGCACATCGACAACTTCGAACAGCCCAGTGGCCTCGATGGCCTCTCGGTGATCGGGCAGCTCCTGAGGGCGGGGGATGGGGGTGCCCGGGGGTAGCTCCTCGCCGATCTCGTCGTAAATCTCCTGGAGCTCCTCGAAGAACGGATCACCCCCGTAGGGGATGACGTGGAGGGCCTCCCAGACCGAGAGCCACCCGCCGGGCCGCAAGGCGCCGGCCGCCTTGATGTAGGCGACGGTCGGATCGACCCAGTGCCAGGCGGTGGCGGCGTAGACGAGCTCGAAGTCCCCAGGAGCCAGATCCACTCCTTCGAAACTTCCCTCGAGGATCTCGACGGCGTAGCCGGCGAGGTTGGCCCGTGCGACCGCGGCCAGAGCGGCGCCCGGCTCGACGCAGACGATGTGGTAGCCACGAGCAGCGAGGGGAAGGGTCGCCTTTCCCGTCGCGCACCCGATCTCGAGCAGTCGGGACGGTGGCCTGAGACCCGTCACCTCCAGTAGGCGGTCGTAGAGCTCCTCGGGGTAATCGGGCCGGGCCCGCTGGTAGAGCGCGGCGGCGGCGTCGAAGGTGCGCGCCAGTCGCTCCCGGTCGTGATCGTCGACCACACGCCC